>NZ_CALJRY010000170.1 GCF_937976295.1 uncultured Rothia sp.
TCGGCAATGGTGACGTCCTCGGTTTCGCCGGAACGGTGAGAAACCATGCAGCGGTATTCGTTGCGCTGTGCCAGTTCCATAGCGTCCAGGGTCTCAGTGAGCGAACCAATCTGGTTGACCTTCACCAGCAGAGCGTTTGCCGCACCCTCGTTGATGCCCTTCTCAAGGCGCTCGGGGTTGGTCACGAACAGGTCGTCACCGACGATCTGAACCTTGTCACCAATCTGCTCGGTCAGGGTCTTGTAGCCTGCCCAGTCGTTCTCGTCTAGCGGATCCTCAATGGAAACCAGCGGGTACTTCGCCACAAGATCAGCGTAGTATGCGCTCATCTCTTCGGCGGACTTCTTCTGACCCTCGAAGTCGTAGGCACCGTCATTGTAGAACTCGGAGGACGCAACATCCAGTGCGAGAGCAACCTGCTCGCCGGGCTTGTAACCAGCCTTCTCGATTGCCTCGATAATGAGGTCAAGAGCCGCAGCGTTGGATTCAAGGTTCGGTGCGAAGCCGCCCTCATCGCCCAGACCGGTGGAGAGGCCACGGTCGTGCAGCACGGACTTGAGCGAGTGGTAGACCTCGACACCGGCGCGCAGAGCATCCGAGTAGTTCTCGAAACCGATGGGAGCAATCATGAACTCCTGAATATCAACATTGGAGTCTGCGTGAGAACCACCGTTGAGGATGTTCATCATGGGAACGGGAAGCACGTGGGCGTTGGGGCCGCCCAGATACTTGTAGAGGGGAAGGTCTGCGGACTCTGCGGCTGCCTTAGCGACGGCCAGAGAAACACCCAGAATTGCGTTAGCGCCGAGTTTGCCCTTGTTGTTGGTGCCGTCCAGAGCAATCATGGTTGCATCAACAGTACGCTGATCAGCGGCGTCGATACCGATAATTTCTTCCGAAATCTCTTCAATAACAGATTTGACGGCGCCCAGAACGCCTTTGCCTAGGTATACGGACTTGTCGCCATCGCGACGCTCGACTGCCTCCCACTCGCCGGTGGATGCGCCCGAAGGCACAGCGGCACGTGCGAAAGCACCATCTTCGAGCAGAACCTCAACCTCAACGGTCGGGTTGCCGCGGGAATCCAAAATCTGACGGGCGTGAACTGCGGTAATAACAGCCATGAAATTGCTCCTTAGAGAGTACAGGATATGACGGCTCGCTCCTGTGATGTTGGGCGAGTCCCGTTGCCCTAAATTTTACCAAAACTCCCACACAAACACACTAGTTACCACGGGATTTTTTGCGATTCCTGAGGGTATCCAACACCTTTAGTCCCTTGTAAACTCGCCTCTCAAAAGTCATTCCCCCTGTGAACGCAGCATGTCCTCGCACCGCAGGCACCAATTCGAACCCCAACCGATAACGACAAAGTTCTTTATCACACTCTACTAAAACGATTGAACATCTTTAGAGCCGGTTTCTACATCGCGCAACACAGGTTGTAGTGCTTTATGCCCCACCCACGAATGTAACCAGTGGAGCTCTATTTCAGGGCATAAAACAGACACCTTTAGATGCGAAAAACTATCGCATCTAAAGGTGTCTGATAAATACTCTTCAGCCTACGCGGCCACGAGGCTATTGGTTGTACTCAATAAACTTGCGGGTGTAAGTACGCAGGGCACGTTCCGCATCCAGCCCATTCTGACGCGCGCGGCACACAAGCGAAAAAAGTAGCTCACCGAATTCTTCCTCACTATAGGTAAAAGGAAGATCATCGTCCAAGGAGGTAGGCTCCGGCGGAAGCACAATGTCGGCCTTGCGGGCCTTAGCAATCGTCTTCTCCGCTAGGGCCAGTGCAGGAAGATGAGGGGGAATGCCGTCAAGCGGACCTCGATCGGATTTCTCCGTCTTCTTAAGCTCATCCCAGAAAACCTGTTGTTCGGCGGCGGTCATCCGAGACTCGTCCGAAGAATCGCTGAAAACATTCGGGTGCCGATCGTGAAGTTTTGCGTCCAGACCCTCGATCACCTGCTCGATCGTAAAGCCGCCCGGTTCTGCCGCCGCAATATCGGCGTGGAAGAGAACCTGAAGCAGAACATCGCCCAGCTCTTCACGTAAAAGCTGCAGGTTTGTGCCCTCGGGTGCTTCGACAGCCTCCACAACCTCATAGGATTCCTCAATGAGGTATCGAATGAGGGACTGATGAGTCTGTTCGGCATCCCAGGGGCACCCGTCGGGGGCGCGCAGGGCTGCCATCGTCTGCACCAGACGCTCGAAGGCTTTCCCCGCGCGTGCGGCAACTTCAGCTACCGTTTTCTCAGAAACTCTATCTTCATTCACGGGCAGGCTTCTCCTACATGCTCCAGTGAGTCAGAGCATTCGCCATATGCGCCGGAATCTTAGCCCCCAGACGCGGGAACATGCGCAGTTCCTCTACGTAGCGATCGGCCTCAAGCTGGCGGGGGTACCGTACGAAAGCCTGCTCATTCGAATAATCGAATGCAGACTGCACGGGCACGCCCGGGGTGAAGGTCAGGCTCATGGCGAGTGGCGACCCTTCACCTTCGCTGTAGGAATCGGCCTTGAGCGTGGGAATACCCAAATCTTCTTCCGAAACTAACTCGAAGGTTCGTACTTGCTCCCAGAATCCGTTGCGGCGCACGTGGGTGAGCACATCGTAGTAAGAGCCCACCGAACGCACCCGGATCAACACGGTCGTTGCATCCTTGGCGCTGCCATTCTCGCCGAAAAGAGCTTCGGTCACCGGTGCCAGATGCTCGATCACCTTGGCGTCGGTGAGTACCAGGTTGCCCTCGGCAAGCGCATCGCCAGCGAGCACGGAGGAATGTGCCTGATGCGCGGGGGTATCCGGCTCGGCCTCTGCGGGAGGCAGATCTGCGGATTCGTGCTGCGCGGTCTTACCGTCTACATTTGAGGTTTCAGACTGAGCAGCAACAGCGGTTGCAGACTGCCCGGCGAGAGCATCCTGCTTATTCGACGCCGATTCCTGATACTTTGTGGCGGTCGAGCCTGTCAGCGAGTCCTTCTCGACTTCGGGGACGAGAGCGAGGTCATCCACATGCTTGGGCAGTGCAGAGGAACTGTCGGTACTGGTGGTGCCAGCCTGGGATTCCTTCACCGCAGCCTGAGTTACATTCGCGCTCTGATTCTCCGAGGTGTAACCCGCAGTAGTCTTGGCATCACTCTCAGCCTTGACGGTGCTTTCGGAATCAGCCGCCTTCTGTGAGTCCTCGCTCGTCTTATCAGCAGCGGACTTCGAGTCGGTACCCGAGGTCTTCACCGCAGCAGAAGTATCCGCAGCGTCTTCCTTCGCGTTCGATGCAGTCTTCTTCGCTTCGGAGGATGCCACGATAGTCGCCAAAGCCGCCTGCATGCTGTTGAGTTCTTCTTCGTCTTCAGAAGATTTCTCAACCTTGGTTTTCTCTACCTCAGCTTCGGGGGTGGAGAGATCGGAAGAGTCCTTGGCTACGGATACGCCAGACACCGCCGATTTCTCGGATTTCTCGGAGACAGCACCGGCTTTAGCGCTGTCAGTCTCGGTCTTGCTCTGCTCAGCAGCTTGAGCATCGTGACGACCGGTGACATTCTGCGGATCTGCGTCGTAATCATATTCGTAGCGCGAATCCTCGCGGTCGCTCTTCGACGATGACGCGATCCCGGCAGCCGTCACGCCTGCGGCGCCAAGGGTACCTGCAGCGAGCGCGCTTGAACCGCTCTTGGTCGATTCTGCTGTAGCAGAATCAGACTTTGCAGTATCTGCCTGAGCCTTCGCTGAAACTTCCTGCGCCTTGTCCTGAGCCTCGGAGGACTTCTTCTCGGAATCTACGGTATGTTCGGATTTCTCAGACTTCTGTGAATCTTGAGTATTGGCTTTGTCGGCATCAGCAGACTTGACGTCCTGGGTGTGGTCGTTAAGATCTTTCACCTTCTGACCGGCGTCAGCCTTCTGAGTCTCAGCGGCCTTAGCCTGTTCATCGCTCTTATCCTGAGCGAGCTTTGCCTCAGATTCCTTCTGCGAAGAGGTATCATCGGCGGAACCAGCCAGCGCTGAGGTCTTCGCGGTCGACGTTTTCTGAGCTGCAGCATCGGTGGATGCGGTGCTCTGGTCGGCGGAGGACTTTGCCGATTCGGTGCTTTTCGCTGATGAGTCTTTCTGTGAAGCCGAGTCTTTCTCGCTCGTTTCGAGAACGTAATCCGTGGTGTAGCTCGATGCATCGGCGGTGTTCGTGTACGAAGCCTGTACCGCTACTAGCCCGTTCTCGCTGGGGTTTGCTACCACGAGGGCACGGTTCCACACCCTGCCTGCGTCCTGGGCTCGCACGTAGAGCGAGGCAATCGATGAGAACCACGCATCGGTCGGAACCACAACACCCTGTTCGACTTCGCTGCCGCGATGGAAAATCCGGTAGTGCATATCGTCGCCCAGCTGACGCAGTTCGTAGGACACCTTCCCGGAGCCGTATCCGCGCATCGCAGTTACGAGGTCGTGCAGCGGATTCTCGGGGGTGAGAACCTCCGCCTTTTCGTTCCCTTCAACGGATGCTGCCGCCGCATGCGATGATGCGGTTGCGGCGCCGTTCTGAGAGGCTTTTTCATCGCGCGCAGTTTTTTCAACGTCCTGTTTCTTGGAGTCTTTATCTGTGGAAGAGTGGGCTGAGACCTCATCTGCCACGGTCTTCTCGTGCTGTACAGCCATCTTCTCGGCAGAGGTCTTCTCAGCCGAAGTTTCGACGCTGCGATTCTTCTCGGGAGCCAAGGTTTCAGGGTCGTTACGGTCATCAAGATGTTTGGCGGAGCCCGTTGCCCCCGAGCCGACAAATTCGATCTTGTCGGATTTCTTCGAAGCCGACGGTGTAGACTCTGCCCCGCTCGTCGCCTGAGCATCAGAGCTAGGTGACTTTTTCTCGTAAACAGAGGCTTTTACATCCGAAGCAGATTCGGATTCTTGGGGTGTGGACTCAAGCGTAGACTTCGAGTCGGCGTTCGCTGTCTTCTTATCGTTTGAGTTCTTAGACTCAACACCGGGCGCGGGAACAAAAGCAGGCTTCTCTTCGGCGTCGGTAGGCACGACTCCTGCGGCAAGTTTCTCCCGTTTACGATCCTCAACGTTCGGGGTCTTGACGTCCACAGATTCTTTCTCTGCAGAAGAAGACGGGGAGGCAGCCGCATCGGCATGTGAGGATACTGAGGAGGTATTCCCCTCGTGCTCGGTGCCGTATTTCGTCTCGTTAAATTCTTTAAGTGCGTCCTGCACGTTTTGTTTCTGGGAGCCTGCTTCGGTCTGTGCCGACGCGGTACCCGAAACCGACGCTGCGTTCGATGAGGGAACCGCAGTGGCGGAAGAGTTAGTCTCAAAGGCGTCCGCAGGCATACTCGTTGCGCGGTATTCAGAAATCTGGGGTGCACGTTTCGGGGCAGAAGCGTCGGATGTCTGGGCTGATTCTTGTGTGAAAGAACCCTTCTGGGCGGCATCTGCGTTCGCAGCCTGTGAGGAAGCGCCCACGGTTTTCTTGCCTTCTGCTGACCCGGAAGTCTTCGCTTCGCCTGCTGTGGATGCCGAAGGCTCAGCAGAAGAGCCGCTGTGCTGTGCAGACTGTTTCAAAGCATCGACGTTAAGGTCAGAAGTATCTTTGCTCTTCTGCTCTTCCTGTTGCATGCGAGTGCTCTCAGCCTGCACAAACCGGCGCAGAGAATTCTCCCAACGCTGCTGTTCATTCACACGTTCCGCGAGGGTACGATCCGATGCCTCTGCATCGGAGTTAGGGAGGGCGGATTTTACGTCGTCAGCCTGTGCTTCTGCCTCAGCCTGGGCGGCTTTCGCCTGCTCTTCCCACTTCTTCTTACCGATTCCAAAGAATCCCACAGAGTTCTCCCACTCGTCAGCTGTTCGGCGCCCCGCAATGACGCGGCGCGGTTCGGTCATCCCCTATAGTTTATCCTGCAAATGTTATTCATGAGTGGGTATGACGCAGGTTTTGACGTTCATGCGCGGCTTAACACCGTTTTTTCTAGGGTAGACATCACTATTTTGGTTTTTCAGGCGCAACCCCACTCCCCCGGCAGATGCCCGCTATTTCGGCGATGCACCCACACTTGACGCATTCCTCCTGTGACGAAACCCGTTCTTTCATAAAGTTTTCGTAAAGATTTGGCGGAGACCCCCATAAATATTTCTCGGTGCTGCGTGCTTCGGCGCCAGTGCCCGGAATATCCTCTATTACAGGTTGTCCGTAATATTAACGCGCCTCATCCCGCACCGGGTTCGCGGCCTTCGCAGCCTTCGCGAGCTCAAAACGCACGGCACGCAACGCGGTCGCCGCCATCACGCGCACACCCACGCCAATCGCCTGCTCATTAGGAGCGTAGTCCCCCTGATGTAAGTCGTAGACAGGATCTTCCGGGGCGCGAGTTCCTAGGCGGAACATCGAGCCTGGAACCTCCTGCAGAATCCACGCGAAGTCTTCTCCACCCATTGATTGCTCAACCAACACGATGGACTCTTCGCCTAATTCGGCGCGCGCCGCGTTTTCCAACATGGTGGTTTCCGCGTCGGTATTGACGACCGGGGGCACGCCGCGGATATGTTCGACCCTTGCCTGTACACCGAAGGGAACCGCGACTTGCTCGATTACCTCGTCCAGCAGGTTGCCCGCCTGACGCCACACCTCAACATCCAGACATCTCATGGTGCCCGCCAAATAGCCTTCAGCGGGAATAGCGTTCGGGGCAACCCCGGCGCTCACCTGCCCCCACGCGACCAGCACGCCGGAACGCACATCGGTACGGCGTGTGAGCACGGAAGGAACCTGCACGGCAATCTGACTCATCGCGTAGATAAGGTCCTCAGTCAGATGCGGTCGAGAGGTATGACCACCGTGACCACTCAGGTGAATCTTAATCGTGTCTGAAGCACTCGTAATCGCCCCGATGCGCGTGCCAATTTTCCCCAGTTCAACCTTCGGATCGCAATGCAGAGCAAAAGCACGTGGGATATTGCGTAAAAGACCTTGCTCAATCATCTGCACAGCCCCACCCGGCAACTGTTCCTCGGCGGGCTGGAACAGGATACGCACGCTACGCCCCAGCGGAGTCTTTTCGTTCAGCTCGTGAAGCGCTAAAGCAACCCCGAGCATGACGGTCTGGTGAATATCGTGCCCGCAGGCGTGCATCACCCCGGGTATGGTCGATGAATAAGGCAGATCCGTCTGTTCAACGATGGGAAGCGCATCAATATCGGCGCGAAGAGCTAAAGCAAACGGTCCGTTTCCGATATCGACGTAGCAGCCGGTACCTTCGCAAGCGACGGGGTTCATGCCGGCTTCTCGCAGTCGATTCATGAGGCGCTCAGTGGTCGCCACCTCACGGAAGGAAAGCTCCGGGTTGGCGTGCACTTCGCGGCGGAACTGCACGAGGGTACCCATCATGCGCTCCACCCAGTCGTCGAAGACGGGGGTGGACAAATCGTAGCGAGAATTAGCGAAAACCATACACAGTAGAATAACGCCGCCCGCCGGGGTTTACCTACCCGTTCCCCCTTTCTGACGGCCCTCGAGAATATCTATGACTTTATGACAGATTGTGAAGAGTAATCCTGCCCGCCGAAGCACCAAAAATGCGCTATCACACGATTAAAAGCCGCTTCCTTTTCTGTTAAACAACTCAAGCCGCCACCCGGTGTGGGTGACGGCTTGAATCGTCAATGCTGTATCAGCTGATACCGTGCGCTCCGATTAGAGCGAGCGGCTCAGGATTGCCTGCTTCACCTCGGCAATAGCCTTGGTGATCTGGATGCCACGGGGGCAAGCCTCGGTGCAGTTGAAGGTGGTACGGCAACGCCATACGCCTTCCTTGTCATTGAGGATCTCCAGACGCAGGTCGCCTGCATCATCGCGCGAGTCGAAGATGAAGCGGTGTGCGTTCACGATAGCGGAGGGGCCGAAGTACTGACCGTCGGTCCAGAAGACCGGGCAGGACGAGGTACATGCTGCACAGAGGATGCACTTGGTGGTGTCATCGAAACGTGCACGGTCCTCGATGGTCTGCAGGCGCTCACGCTCAGGCTCGTTCGAGTCGTTGATGAAGAACGGCATGATTTCGCGGTATGCCTGGAAGAAGGGCTCCATGTCAACGATGAGGTCCTTTTCGCAGGGCAGACCCTTGATGGGCTCAACGGTAATCGGCTTGGACAGGTCAAGGTCCTTCAGCAGGGTCTTGCAAGCCAGGCGGTTACGGCCGTTGATGCGCATTGCGTCCGAACCGCAGATGCCGTGTGCGCAGGAGCGGCGGAAGGAGACGGAACCGTCTACTTCCCACTTGATCTTGTGCAGAGCATCGAGCACGCGGTCGGTGCGGTACATGGTCAGCGGGAATTCATCCCAGTATGCCTCGGAGGAAACTTCCGGGTTGTAGCGACGAATCTTGATGACCACATCGTAGGTGGGGATGGAGTCGGAGTCGCCGCCGGTCATACCCTCAAACAGCTTGACGGATTCCGGTTCGGGGAGTTCGTTTTCAGCCATTTTAGTACTTACGCTCCTTCGGCTCGTAGCGGGTGTAGACAACGGGCTTGGTTTCGAATCGCAGGCCCTTCACACCCTCAAACTCAGATTCGGGGTCGAGGTAGACCATCGAGTGCTCCATGAAGTTGACATCGTCACGCTTGGGGAAGTCCTCGCGGTAGTGACCACCACGGGATTCCTTACGGTGCAGTGCACCAACGGACATGACCTTTGCCAGCTCAATCAGGAAGCCGAGCTCAACAGCCTCAAGCAGGTCGAGGTTGAAGCGCTTGCCCTTGTCCTGGATGGAGATGTTCTTGTAACGCTCTTCCAGCTTAGCGATGGTTGCCAGTGCTGCGCGGATGGTCTCTTCGGTACGGAACACCTGCATGTCAGCTTCCATAGCCTTCTGCAGGTCTGCGCGGATAGCGCCGACCTTCTCGGTGCCCTTGCCTTCGAGGATGCCGTTGAGCATGTTCAGCACGCGATCTGCTGCATCGTCCGGAACCGGCACGAATTCAGCCGATGCTGCGTACTCTGCAGCCTTGCGGCCTGCACGCTTACCGAACACGTTGATGTCCAGCAGGGAGTTGGTGCCCAGACGGTTTGCACCGTGGACGGACACGCAAGCAACCTCACCAGCTGCGTAGAGGCCGGGGATGGTCTCTTCGCTGTTGCGGTAAACCTCGGTCTCGTTGTTGGTGGGGATACCGCCCATTGCGTAGTGCGCGGTGGGGAACACCGGGATGGGCTGGTGGTGCGGTTCCACAGCCAGGTAGGTACGAGCGAACTCGGTGATGTCCGGCAGCTTCTCGTCGATGTGGGAGGGCTCCAGGTGGGTCAGGTCCAGCAGCACGTAGTCCTTGTGGGGACCGCAACCGCGGCCTTCGCGCACCTCGTTTGCCATTGCACGTGCCACGATATCGCGGGGTGCGAGGTCCTTAATGGTGGGTGCGTAGCGCTCCATGAAGCGCTCACCGTCAGCGTTACGGAGAATACCGCCTTCACCACGAGCACCCTCGGTGACGAGAATGCCCAGGCCAGCCAGGCCGGTCGGGTGGAACTGAACGAATTCCATGTCCTCCAAGGGCAGGCCTGCACGCAGTGCGATAGCCATGCCGTCACCGGTGAGGGTGTGTGCGTTGGAGGTGGTCTTGAAGATCTTGCCGCAGCCGCCGGATGCGAAGATCACGGACTTAGCCTGGAAGACGTGGACCTCGCCGGTTGCCAGGTCGTAGGAGACGACGCCGGCGGGGCGGGGCTTGCCCTCTTCGTCCTTGACCAGGATCAGGTCGAGAACGTAGAACTCGTTGTAGAACTCCACATTGTGGCGAACGCAGTTCTGGTAGAGGGTCTGCAGAATCATGTGGCCGGTACGGTCAGCTGCGTAGCATGCGCGGCGCACAGCAGCCTTACCGTGGTCACGGGTGTGACCGCCGAAGCGGCGCTGGTCGATGCGGCCTTCGGGGGTTCGGTTGAAGGGAAGACCCATCTTCTCCAGGTCGAGCACAGCGTCGATAGCTTCCTTAGCCATGATTTCTGCTGCGTCCTGGTCAACCAGGTAGTCGCCACCCTTGACGGTGTCAAAGGTGTGCCACTCCCAGTTGTCCTCTTCAACGTTTGCCAGAGCGGCGCACATGCCACCCTGTGCTGCGCCGGTGTGGGAGCGGGTGGGGTATAGCTTGGTCAGTACCGCGGTGCGAACTCGCTGGCCTGCCTCAATGGCGGCACGCATACCTGCGCCGCCGGCACCGACGATCACTACATCGTACTTATGTACCTGCATGATGTTCTTTCTGTGTTTTAGATGTTTTCGTTTGTCTCGGATACGTCGCCGTTAGCGTGCCGAGCAGAAGCTGGGGAGCAGTTCAGCCGCCGCGCCGGAGGGGCAGGGGTCGAACGCGAAGATGGTGAGGGTACCAATCAGCAGGACGAATGCGCATGCTGCGAAGAGGATGACCTTCAGCCAAATACGCAGGCGATCCTT
The DNA here is from genome assembly GCF_937976295.1 of uncultured Rothia sp. GTDB lineage: Bacteria > Actinomycetota > Actinomycetes > Actinomycetales > Micrococcaceae > Rothia. The sequence continues at coordinate 10,453 of NZ_CALJRY010000170.1, forward strand.
CTCAGCGTAGTCATCGATGATGACGCGGATACCGTTAGCACCGTGCAGCATAGCCAGCCAGAGCAGCAGCAGGTCCCAGACCTGCCAGAAGGGGTTCGCCCACTTGCCGCCCACGAAGCCGAAGTCGATAGCGTGGATGCCGTCGCCGACCATGAGGTTGGAGAACAGGTGACCGAAAATCAGCACGACGAGTACGACGCCGGACAGGCGCATACCCAGCCAAGCGAACATCTCAAAGTTGTTGCGCTTGGAGGAGGAGCGGTTGTACTTCACACCGTCGATGCGGTTGTCACGCAGACGGGGTACATAGGTGCGGGGCTTAAGCGGAGTAGCCATAGTTTAGTGACCTCCCATGTGCGAGAAAACGATCGGCAGGTGACGTGCGGCGAAGCCAGCAACGGTGATTGCCCAGAGGAAAAGCACAACCCAGAGAATCTTGATGTGCGTGTAGGTTGCCTTCTGGCTGATTTCGACGTTGCCGTCCTTGTTCTTCGCCTGGATGTGCTCCACGTGCGAGTTGGTTGCCTTACCCCAGAAGTCAATGAGGATAATGCGAATACCGTTGAACGCGTGGTAGACGATGGCGGCGACAAGCGCGGTCTCACCCAGACCCATGATGGGGTTCTTGTACAGGCTCAGTACGCCATTGTAGGCCTCCGGGGAGATACGCACGACGGCAGTATCCAGGATGTGTACAAGAAGGAAGAAGAAAATCGCGATACCGGTAATGCGATGAGCAACCCAGGACCACATGCCCCAGCGGCCGCGGTAGAGGGTTCCTTTAGAACCATTCAACACTGAATAACCTCCTGCTGCGACGGCGAGCATCTGGGTTCTGGTACCGCATTTTTAGGCCCCAGCTTCCAGGCACAGCTGTGTGCTCACCGACTGCTTTTGTTCGTCTGTTACTTCCAAGATATCAGGTAAATTCACAGCTTACTGACACCCTGTTTAGGGTTTTTTTACAGGTTCTAAAAGGGAATTAGAGCATGTTTTTATTGCGATATCGCCTACTTCCCTGTGTTCGTGCGGGACTTACCTTAACCTAACCTCAAACATCGCCTAAATGAGAGCCGCCTGACACTTTTTTGTTAAAACCTAAAAGAATTCGATATATGACAAATTGACCCGCTATTCTTGAAGCGATGAATACTGCACTCACTCGATTCCGCCCGCTCATTCCCGCCGGCGGTGTTGGCTCGCGTTTGTGGCCCCTGTCCCGCGCGCACGCCCCGAAATTCCTGCTCGACCTCACCTCGTCGGGCAATTCCTTGCTGCGTGACACCTACGACCGCCTCATCGATCTCAGCAACGGTTCCGTCATGGTAGTTACCGGTACTTCTCACGCCAATGCGGTCACCCAGCAGATTCCTGAACTGCGTGCCGCTGACCTGGTACTGGAGCCCTCCCCCAAGGATTCGGCTGCAGCTATCGGCCTGGCTTGCGCTATCATCCACCGCCGCGAACCGGACGCCATCATCGGCTCCTTCGCAGCTGACCACGTAATCAGCCCCGTGGATGAATTCCACCGCGTGGTGACCGAAGCTGTCATCACCGCGGCAACCGGCAAGATTGTCACCATCGGTATTACCCCCACCGAGCCCTCCAGCGCGTTTGGCTACATTCACGCCTGCGAGTCCCTGGGCATTGAGGATGCACCCAACGCTCACGCCGTGGACACCTTCGTGGAGAAGCCCGATACCGCTACCGCACAGAAGTACCTGGACTCCGGTGAGTACACCTGGAACGCAGGTATGTTCGTGGCACCGGCAGCCCTGATGCTCAAGCACCTCGAGGCAAACGAGCCCGAGCTGTACGCAGGCATTATGGAGATTGCTAACGCTTGGGACACCCCCGAGCGCGAGGCCGTCATGGACCGCGTCTGGGAGACCCTGCCCAAGACCGCTATTGACTACGCTGTGGCTGAGCCCGCAGCGGCTGCAGGCGATGTCGCAATGGTTCCCGGCTCCTTCAGCTGGGACGACGTGGGTGACTTCGACGCTGTGGCTCGCCTGAACACCGAGAAGAGCGGCGAAGCGCTGACCATTCTCGGCGAGAAGGAGAACGTCATCAACCACGGTTGCTCCGGCATTATTGTCGCGAACACTGACCGCAAGATCTCTATCATTGGCCTCAATGACATCGTTGTGGTGGACACCCCCGATGCCCTGCTGGTCGCTCCGCGCTCCAAGGCGCAGGCCGTCAAGGATGCTGTGGGTGAGGTCAAGGCACGCGGACTGAACAACCTCCTCTAAATTTTTGACCCCGAGCGGGCATTTAAATCCTGCTCGAGCAAAAGATACTTCCAAGAAAACCGGCTCTCTTCTTTTTCAGAAGGGAGCCGGTTTTCTTATGCCCCGATGTTTATGCTCCGATGGGTTATTTCGCGGGTGGATTCAAGGCTTCTGCCTAGTGGAGCCTGGGAGGTTGTTTCCTATGGCCAAGCAGGGATGGCACGCCTTACGCACCCCGCGCAGATTGCGCTTCCAGACTCTGATACAAACCAAGAACCATCCATTGTAGAGAACCATTCTCATGTTAATCTTGATGTATGCACATGACCCGTAAGTTTTTCCTCACCCGCGCCGGCGCACTCGGCGCAGTAGCCGCCCTCACCCTGACCGCGTGCGGCTCCCAGGCCGCCCAGAATGCGCAGACCAGCCCCAGTGCTTCCACCTCCGCGAGCGCATCCGCCGCACCCATCACCGAAGGCAAGGGCGCGGCAAGCCGCGTCGCCATCACCTACGACGGTGGCGTGCTCGTCTACGACGCCAAGGACATGAAGCTGCTGGCAGACATCCCCAAGGAAGGCTTCCTGCGCCTCTCCGACGCTGGCGATAACCGCCACCTCGTCGTTGCAGACGGCAACAGCTACACCTTCCTGGACACCGGCGTATGGTCCGTAGCGCACGGCGACCACTCGCACTACTACACCACGTCCCCGTCGCTGTCTTCGCTGTCTCTCGCGGCTGACCACACCGGTCACGTTATCAAGAACAACGGCGAGGTTGCGGCATTCGCTGACGGCACCGGATCCTTCGCCGTGTACGACCCGGCGAAGCTGACCCAGGACAAGCGCACCGCTTCTTCCCTGGAGACCACCACCGTCACCCTGCCGCAGCCGCACCACGGCTTCGCAATTCCGCTGCCCAACGATCAGTACCTGGTAACGGTCGGCGACTCGAAGACCCGCACCGGTGCCGCCGTTGTGGATGCGCAGGGCAAGACCGTTCTTGAAAGCCCCGCCTGCCCCGGCATTCACGGTGAAGCTATCGCCAAGGACGGCGCGATCTCTATCGGTTGCACCGACGGCGCGATGGTCTATAAGGACGGCAAGTTCACTAAGATCACCAACCCCGAGGACCCGTACTCGCGCTCGGGCAACCAGGCTGGTAAGGCTGACTCCCAGTACGTTCTGGCGGACTACAAGACCGACAAGGACGCTACGCTGGAGCGCCCCGAGAAGTTCTCCATTATCGATACCGTTGCGGCGACCCGCACCGTCTACTCCCTGCCTTCTGGCGTGAGCTACACCTTCCGTTCGCTGGCTCGCGGCCCCCAGGGTGAGGCTCTGCTGCTGACCACCGACGGCAAGCTGCGCGTCTTCGATCCGGCAACCGGCACCGAGCTGGGCTCCGTACAGCTCATGGAGGCGTGGACCGAGTCTGAGACCTGGCAGGATGAGCGTCCGGCGCTGTGGGTGGACGGTAAGACCGCCTACGTGACCGACCCGGCGACCAAGAAGCTCATTGCGGTGTCCCTGTCGAACCCGGCAGCGCCGAAGGAGCTGATGAGCGTGGAGCTTCCGAAGACCCCGAACGAGATTCTGGGTGTCTCTTCCTCGAACGCCGCGCCGGTTGAGGCTGAGGCGCACGGCGCGGCTTCCTCCTCGGCTTCCGCTGATGCGCACGAGTCCGGCGAGAGCCACTCCCACTAGGACTCTCACACTGGAATAACTCCCGCTGAGATAACTCCCGCTGAGATAAACCCAGCAAAAGCATAAAGAGAGATGCGACCGATAACCTATCGGTCGCATCTCTCTTTACGTATGCCAGGTTGATATGCCAGCTACTAACGCATACTAACGCAGCGGCAGGACCCTGATTTCTTCCCAGTCCTGCCCGTCATAGGAGTAGCAGTGCAGGTGATCCACGGTGAAGGTACGCTGCTCAGCGGGCAGAGCGTCAAACACCTCGTGGGCGTTTGCCACCTGCTCTTCCGTTAGCCCTTGGCCCAGGGTCACGTGCGGCACATAGGGGAAGGACGCCGCACCGGCACCGAATAGCTCAACCAGCTTCTGGTGAATCTGCTCGAACTCGGCTTTGCCCGCCTCCAGGTTCAGGTACTCCACCTCGGTGACCGGGCGGAAGGAGTGTACCGAGCCCCAGCGCGCCTCAAAACGCGGCGTGTCCAGCGCCTCGCGGAGCTGGGGGGACTGCACCGCAGCCAATAGAGACTCGGTCAGCTCCGTCAGGTACACGGTCACGTGGGTGCTGATTGGCGCCGCCGCACCGCCAACTACCGTGCGCTTCCACTCTTCCAGGCGCTGAACATTCTCACCGCTCACGTGCGCAATAACGCTCAGGTAGCGGTGACCGGGCTTCAGGGTCGGGGATACAGGAGCCGTCGTGGGGCTCGAAGAGTTCTCTTGTGCTGTCATCTCAATCGTGCAGGTCATGCGGCGCCTCAGCCGATCCGGCTGAACAGCGCGCTAGATTGCGGCGGCAGGCAGGAAGCCAACCTTCTTGTACACGTTCTCAATGGTGACCGTAGCGATCTCACGGGCAGCGGATGCGCCCACAGCCAGCAGGCGGTCCAGCTCGGCGGGGTCGTCCATCAGCTCGAGGGTACGCTCACGCACCGGGGTGAGGCGCTCCACCACGATATCGGCAAGGTCAACCTTCAGGTGGCCGTACATCTTGCCCTCGTAGCGTGCCACAATCTCATCGATGCTCTCGCCGGTCATTGCCGAGTAGATGGAGAGCAGGTTGGAGACACCGGGCTTAGCCTCGCGGTCGTAGGCGATGACGGAGCCGTCATCGGTCACGGCGGACTTAATCTTCTTCTGGGTTGCCTTGGGGGTGTCCAGAAGCTTGATCAGGCCCTTGTCGGTGGCTGCAGACTTAGACATCTTCGAGGTCGGGTCCTGCAGGTCGTAAATCTTAGCGGTTTCCTTCAGAATCACCGGCTCGGGCACCACGAAGGTCTCACCGAAACGGGAGTTGAAACGCTGAGCCAGGTTACGGGTCAGCTCCAGGTGCTGACGCTGATCCTCGCCCACGGGCACGCCGTCCACCTGGTAGAGCAGGATGTCAGCAGCCATCAGAACCGGGTAGGTGAACAGACCCACGGAGGCGTTCTCAGCACCCTGCTTCTGGGACTTGTCCTTGAACTGGGTCATCCGGGAGGCCTCACCAAAGCCGGTGAAGCAGTTCAGAACCCACGCCAGCTGGGCATGCTCGGGCACGTGAGACTGCACGAACAGCGGGGTGCGGGTCGGGTCAATGCCGGAGGCGATGTATTGCGCCGCGGTCAGGCGGGTACGCTCACGCAGCTCCTCAGGGTCCTGAGGAACGGTGATGGCGTGCATATCCGGGATAAAGAACAGGCATTCGTTATTCGGGTCGTCCTGCAACGCCACCCAGTTGTTCACAGCACCAATGTAGTTACCCAGGTGCATCGAATCAGCCGACGGCTGCGCACCCGAGTAGATACGCGCCTTCTGCTGAGAGGCGTTAGGGATGAGGGACTTATCCTGCTTCTTTTCGTCTGCCATAGTTATTTCCTGTGCAGTTCTTCCTGTGCGGTGCTGCGGACGGTGCAGCACATCTTCAAAAACTTATCTGTAGGTGGGTCTGCGTCTTACTCACCGATGCGGTAATCGACCACGAGCGGCGCGTGATCGCTGAAACGCTCATCGTAGCTTGCCGTGCGGTCCACGACCGCCTCCACGGCGCTTTCGGCGAGCGCCGGGGTCGCCATGTGGTAGTCGATACGCCAGCCTGCGTCATTATCGAACGCCTTACCGCGGTAAGACCACCAGGTGTAGGGGCCGGGCACCTGACCCGCCAGCTCACGAGCCACATCGCGGTAGCCGATATCGCCGAAGAAGCGGTCAAAGTAGGCGCGTTCCTCCGGCAGGAAGCCGGCACGCTTCTGGTTAGCCTTCCAGTTCTTAATGTCCAGCTCGGTGTGGCCCACATTCAAATCACCCACGATGAGCACGTGATCGGAGTGCTTTGCCAGCTCAGGCATGCGCACCAGCATGCGCTCCAGGAAGCGGTACTTATCGTCCTGCTTCTGGGTGCCGACCTCACCGGAGTGAACGTAGGCGCTGACCACGGTCAGGGTCTTACCGTTGGGCAGAACGTAGTCCGCCTCAACCCAGCGGCCCGAATCGTCAAAGTACTCTTCGCCAATGTTCGAGCGGGTCGCTACCGGCTGGTTCTCCAGGACTTCACCGGCAGAGTTCGGGGTGCGGCGGGTCGCCACCAGCACGCCGGCACGGCCCTTCGCGGCAGCCTCCGCGTGCAGAATATGCCACTGGGATTCGTCCAGCAGCTCACGCACGATAGCGTCGGGGGCGCGCACCTCCTGCAGGCAGAGAATGTCGATGTCACGGCTCGCCAGCCACGCCGCCATGTCCTTCTTGTAGGCGGCTCGGATACCGTTCACATTCACGCTCGCCACGCGAAGCAGACCGCTCGGGCGCGGTGCAGGGGTGTTAGAAAAATGCATAGTCTTAATTATGCCAGTTTGAGGGAAGAGAAATTTTCACTCGTGCGCGTTTTTTCTCTGGCTGAACGGTAAACTATTGGGTGATGAATTCACACTCCTCACAGACCACCGACCTCGGTGCCCCCTCACCTTCTGCGGGCACCACCGCATCCGAAAGTACCGCTCACAACGCTGAGAGCCGCTACGAGCTACCCCCGATTCCCGGCCCGAAGTACGAGCAGGTTATCCACTACATTGAGCAGCGCTACATTATTCCCGGCAAGCCCGGCGATAAGCTGCCCACCGAGCGCATGATTCAGCAGAACTTTGGGGTGAGCCGCCAGACGGTTCGTAGCGCCCTGAAGGTTCTGATTGAACGCGGCCTGCTCTACAACGTGCAGGGCTCCGGCACCTACGTTGCCGAGCGCTCCGACGCCACCTACATTCCGCGCGTGGACACCTTCGTTGACGATATGCGCCGCCGCGGTTTTGAGGGCTCCACCCGCATGATTGCGACCCGCTGGATGGACGCCACCGAAGAGATCTCCACCCACCTGTCCGTGCCGGTGGGGGAGCAGGTGCTGTTCGTGCGCCGTCTGCGTCTTGCCGACCACGAAGTCATTGGCTTTGAGCGTTCCTACTTCGTCAAGGCCGCCGCAAGTAGCATTCTGGACGCCATGATGGCGGAGATGTCCGGCGCTTCGAGCTCCTTGGATCAGCTTGCCGACACCCCCAACGCCATTAAGCACGCCCGTGTACGCACCAGCGCGGCGCTCTTCACCGACGCCGACGCCGAGGCGTTCAACCACCAGGTCCCCGTGGGTGAGGCGGCATTCAAGGTCTGCACGACCGGCTACACCGAAGAAGGTAGCCCGGTCGAGTACTCGGAGACCCTGTACCTTGCCGATGCCTACTTCTACGAGATGATTCTCTAGCATCTGCCTTTTCTCGTGTGATGACAGTGTGAAGGGCGGTGCCCCGGTAGAACGTTCTACCGGGGCACCGCCCTTTTGAGATATCAGCTCTGAAATGCAGCC
>NZ_CALJRY010000171.1 GCF_937976295.1 uncultured Rothia sp.
TCCGATCTCCCGAAGGCAGAAAAGTACCTCGAGCGTCGTCCTTACGGCCCCGGCCAGCACGGCCGTGCCCGCAAGAAGGCTGACTCCAACTACGCTACCCAGCTGAAGGAAAAGCAGCGTCTGCGCGCTCAGTACAACATCCGCGAGGCACAGATGCGCCGCGCATACCTCGAGGCAAAGCGTATTGAGGGCCAGACCGGTAAGAACATGGTCGAGCTGCTCGAGACCCGCCTCGACGCTCTGGTTCTGCGTGCAGGCTTCGCCCGCACCATTGCACAGGCACGTCAGATGGTTGTTCACCGTCACATCATGGTTGACGGCGTTCGCGTGGACCGCCCCTCGTTCCACGTCAAGCCCGGCCAGCTGATCCACGTTCACCCCAAGGCTGAGAAGACCACCCCCTTCCAGGCTGCGGCTGCAGGTGAGAACCAGGCAGTTCTGCCCGAGGTTCCCGCATACCTGAACGTTGAGATCGAGAAGCTGCACGCAAAGCTTGAGCGTAAGCCCAAGCGCGAAGAGATCCCCGTGATCTGCGACGAGCAGCAGGTCGTTGAGTACTACTCGCGTCTGGCGTAATCTCGATTTTTCGAGAAGCAACCCGTCCTGCACCGTTCGGTGGGGGGCGGGTTGTTCCCGTTTAACGCGCGGGTTTTGGGGGTATATACACCAGAAGGTAGTGGCGTCGCTGAACCTGTGAATCTTCCGTCGCTGGGAGTTTCATGAGAGTTTAGGGGGCGCTTGAAGGATTTTTCGACTAAAATAAGGGATTGAACTGTGTATACAGTCCTGAACTGTACGCAGAATCCGGCTGCGTGCCACGGTGGCACGCGGTCCTGTACGACTATTGATAAGCATCATGCATTGAGCGGAATGGGGTTATAGATGACCGGCGGAGATATTGCGGGCCTGATTGCAGCAGGAGTTTTTGCGATTCTGGTGGCTCTTCTTGCGCTACCCATTATTCGCCTGACTAAGGTGTTTGATGAGCTTATCGTGACGATTCGTTCGCTGAACCAGAGCACCGGCCCCCTCATTGAAGAGGTGACCCGCACTGTGGTGACCACCAATGAGCAGCTGGAGAAGGTTGACGACATCACCTCGAACGTTTCGGATGCGTCCGCGAACGTTTCTGCGCTGTCCTCGCTGGTCACTTCGACTGTGGGTCAGCCGCTGATTAAGGTTGCGTCCTTCTCGTACGGCGTGCGTCAGGCGTTCCGCGGCGGTAAGTCCGGCGATGCACACGGCACCAGCAACACCCACGCTGGCGGTCAGTCCGGTTCAGCTCAGTACGGTTCGGCACAGTCCTCTTACTCTGCAGGCGGTGAGAACTAATGGGTCTGCTTCGTTCAGCTCTTCTGCTCGGTGCCGGCGCGGCGGTTGGTTATTTCGCGTCCAGGCGTGCCGCCTCCGAACCTGCTCAGCGTACCCCCGGCAGCGCCCTGCTCAAGCGTGAGCACGGTGAGCTTGCCCTCAACCCGGAGTCTCAGATGGGAAAGTTCTTCGATTCGCCGATTGGCAAGCCCCTGCAGCCGTATGCGTTGCGTGCTGTTGAGTTCGCCGCCCGCGTGCGTGAGGGCATGCAGGAGAAGGAGATGGAGCTCAACGCTAAGGTGGAGCGCCAGAAGCAGGATTTGCGTCCTGGCTCCCTGGATACGTGGGACCGCCAGATGAGCGCCGCTGAGGTTGAATCCACGAACCGCCGCCTGGCTGAGCGTGAACTCATTGAGGTGGAGGCTGAGATTGCCTCCTTGGAAGAGGCTCAGAAGCGAGCGCGTGAGCAGCGTATTGCGCGTGACCGTCAGCTCGGTGACGACTTCTTCAACTAGGTTTTAAAAAGTGGTGTCTTCGCCCGTAGATCACGGTACGAGGGTGGCTCAATTAGCCATTTTGCTCTCGGGCAGGCACCATAGGTCAGTAGACTAATTTAGAATTTCGCACAGATTACTCTAAGGAACGAGATGCTCTCACAGGAGATTTCCAAGCGCTGGATCGATTTCTTCGCTTCCCGCGGCCATACTGTGGTGCCTTCGGCATCGCTGATTTCGAACGAGCCCGGCGCTATGTTCACCATTGCCGGTATGGTTCCGTTCATTCCCTACTTCCTGGGCCGTGAGACCCCTCCGTTCTCCCGCGCGACCAGCGTGCAGAAGTGCATCCGCACCCTGGATATTGAAGAGGTCGGTAAGACTGCGCGTCACGGTACCTTCTTCCAGATGGCTGGTAACTTCTCCTTCGGTGATTACTTCAAGGAGAAGGCTATTCCTTTCGCTTACGAGCTGCTGACCACTTCCGTTGAGGAGGGTGGCTACGGCCTGGATCCCGAGCGTCTGTGGGTCACCATTTACGAGGGTGACGATGAGGCGTTCGAGATTTGGACTAAGACTGTTGGTTTCCCCGCTGAGCGTATTCAGCGTATGGGCATGAAGGAAAACTACTGGTCCACCGGTCAGCCCGGCCCTGCAGGCCCCGACTCGGAGATTTTCTACGACCGTGGCCCCGCCTACGGTAAGGAAGGCGGCCCGGCGGCTGACGACGACCGTTACATTGAGATTTGGAACCTCGTGTTCATGCAGTACCAGCGTGGCGAGGGTATCGGCAAGGACGACTTCGAGATTCTGGGCGAGCTGCCGAAGAAGAACATCGATACCGGCCTGGGCGTTGAGCGCCTGGCTATGCTGCTGCAGGGTGTTGAGAACTTCTACGAGACCGACCAGGTCCGCCCGGTTCTGGACGCTGCTTCTAAGCTGTCCGGTAAGAAGTACCACGGCTCCGAGTCCCCCGAGGACGAGGGCTACGAGGACGACGTGCGTATGCGCGTGGTGGCGGACCACATCCGCTCCTCGCTGATGCTGATTGCTGATGGCGTGACCCCCTCGAACGAGGGTCGCGGCTACATTCTGCGCCGTCTGATGCGCCGCGCGATTCGTGCGATGCGTCTGCTGGGCGTTACTGAGCCCTGCCTGCCCGTGCTGTTCCCGGCTTCTTGCGAGGCTATGAAGGGTGCTTTCCCGTACGTGGGTGAGGACTTCGAGCGTATTTCCCGCATTGCGTACGCTGAGGAGAAGGCGTTCCTGCACACCATTGAGACCGGTACTGAGCGTCTGGAAGAGGCTGTTGCTGCCGCTAAGAAGGACGGCTCCAACTCTGTTTCCGGTGCTGAGGCGTTTGCTCTGCACGACACCTACGGCTTCCCGATTGACCTGACCCTGGAGATGGCTGCTGAGGCTGGCGTGAAGGTTGACGAGAAGGCTTTCCGTGAGCTGATGGCTGAGCAGCGTCACCGTGCGCAGGCTGACGCTAAGGCGAAGAAGGGTGCGTTCGCTGACCTGTCTGAGCTGCGTAAGCTCGTGGATGAGCGCGGCTCCATCTTCACCGGCTACACCGAGCTGCGTACCGAGACTAAGCTGCGCGCAATCCTGGTGGATGGCGTGTCTGTTCCCGCTGCTAAGGCTGGCGACAAGATTGAGGTTGTCCTGGATGAGACTCCGTTCTACGCGGAGGCTGGTGGCCAGGCAGCTGACACCGGTGTTATTACCGGCAACGGCTTCATCATTGACGTTCAGGACGTTCAGCAGCCCGTGAAGGGTCTGAGCGTTCACCGCGCCGTTGTGCGTGAGGGCGAGGTTCACGTCGGTGCCGATGTTGTGGCACAGGTTGATGTTCAGCGCCGCCGCGACGGTGAGAAGGCACACTCCGGTACCCACATCATTCACGCTGCCCTGCACCAGGTGCTCGGCAACGAGGCTACTCAGCGTGGCTCCTTCAACAAGGAAGGCTACCTGCGTTTCGACTTCGCGTGGGGCGAGGGCCTGTCCGAGTCCGCTAAGCGTGAGGTTGAAGAGGTTGCTAACCTCGCGATCCGCGATAACCACGAGGTGATTACCCGCGAGATGCCGCTGGCTGAGGCTAAGGCTCTGGGCGCTATGAGCCTCTTCGGTGAGAAGTACGGCGACGTGGTGCGTGTTGTTGAAATCGGCGGCGAGTTCTCCCGCGAGCTGTGCGGTGGTACCCACGTTGGTTCGTCCGCTGAGATTGGTTCGCTGACCCTGCTGACTGAGAGCTCTGTTGGCTCCGGTAACCGCCGTGTTGAGGCTCTGGTGGGTCTGAACTCCTTCAACCACCTGGCTGCTGAGCGTACCCTGGTGAACCAGCTGACCGGCCTGATGAAGGTTCAGTCCTCCGCTGATCTGCCGGAGAAGATTAACCAGACTCTGGCTAAGCTGAAGGCTGCTGAGAAGGAACTGGCTCAGCTGCGCCGCGAGAAGCTGCAGGCTGAGGCTGGCAAGCTGCTGGAGAACGCACAGACCATCGGTTCTGTTCGCGTTCTGGCACATGACGCTGGCGAACTGGACGCTAACGGCGTTCGTGAGCTGGCTCTGGATCTGCGTTCTCGCTTCGGCTCCGAGGCTGCGGTTGTTGCTGTGGTGGGTGTGGCTAATGGCCGCCCCGTCATCCTGGTGGCAACCAACGAGGGTGCTCGTGAGGCTGGCGTGAAGGCTGGCGCTCTGGTCCGCGTCGCTGCCGGTGTTCTCGGCGGCGGTGGCGGCGGTAAGGACGACGTCGCTCAGGGTGGTGGCCAGGATGCATCCAAGATTGGTGCTGCACTGGACGCTGTCCGCGACGCTATCGCACAGGCTCAGGCCTAAACATGGCAGAATTCCAGCGCGGAGTGCGGATGGGTGTCGATGTGGGTAACGCCCGCGTCGGCACCGCCCTCAGCGACCCCGACGGTATCCTCGCCACCCCGCTCAAGACGCTGCGCCGCGACGCGAAGAAGAACTCTGACCGCCGTGTTTTGCGCAAGCTGATTGAGGTGAACGAGGTGGTGGAGGTGTTTGTCGGGCTTCCGAAGACCATGCGTGGTGGGGATTCTCCCTCCACGGAAATGGCTCGGGAGTACGCTCAGGCTCTGCGCTCCGAGCTGGATGCCGAAGAGAAAACACACATTAACATTTGGCTGGTGGATGAGCGACTCACCACCGTGAGCGCTCACCGTGCACTGCACGAGGCTGGGGTTTCCAGCCGAGATTTCAAGACTATGGTTGACCAGGTGGCGGCTGTGAACATTTTGCAGTACAGCCTGGATGCCCTCAAGGCGGGGCAGTCCGTAGCCGGGTACAAGGTGAGCGATCCGGCCCACGAAGAAAACCGACCGTCCGAGTCAGAAGGGACCGCGGTCGGTGCCGTCAACGAAACGGAGAACCTTCAGTGACCGAACAGAATAAACAGCCCGAAGAGAGCGGGCTCGACCTCTTTAGGCCGACGGCCGAGGACGAACGTAAGGGTATTACCGGCATTACGATGGAACAGGAAATCGTGTCGGTGGCTACGTTGCGTGCGCGTAAGCGCCGCCGCCGCGCCGTTTTGCTGAGCGCAATTTCCTTGTTTGTCGTGGCTCTGGTCATCATTTCTGGTGCCCTGATTACTCGCTACGACCCGTTCAAGACTCGCGACTACTCGGGTGGCGGTAACGGTACGACCGTGACGTTCACGATTCGTTCCGGCCAGTCCACCGCGCAGGTGGCTGAGGAGCTGGAGGCGGCGGGCGTCATTGCTGATGCTGATAAGTTCCTTGAGGTGTACACCAAGGAAAGCAAGGGTAAGTACTTGCAGCCTGGCACCTATGAACTGCAGCAGCAGATGAGTAGCTCGAGCGCCATTACCACTATTATTGATGCGAACAGCAACGTACTGTACTTGGCAATTCCGCAGGGTAAGCGTGTGAGTGAAACCGTTGAGCTGATTGTTTCTGGCTCTGATGGTGCGTTCACCCGCCAGCAGGTTGAGGACGCGATCAGCAACTACACTCAGTTCGGTGTTCCGAGCAAGTTCCCCTCGATTGAGGGTTGGTTGCACCCGGGTGAGTACCGTTTCCCGAAGGGCACCGACATCAAAACGGTGATTCAGACCATGGTTGATAGGACCAAGGACGCCCTGAAGGAAGCCGGTGTGAGCGGCGACGACCGTATTTTCGAGGTGCTGACTATTGCCTCCATCGTGGAGCTTGAGGCTCAGCCGAAGGATTACGTGACGGTTGCTGGCATCATTGAGAACCGTCTGAATAACCCCGATGGCGAGACCTCCGGTCTGATTCAGTCGGATGCGACCGTGACCTACGGTCTGGGTATCCGCTCGTATCACCTGACGGAAGAGCAGAAGGCCGATAAGAGCAATAAGTACAACACTTATGCGAATAAGGGTCTTCCTAAGGGTCCGATTGGTTCCCCGCAGCTGGCTTCGATTAAGGCTGCTGCGGCTCCCGAGAATAACCCGTACTACTACTGGGTGACCGTTAACCTGGATTCCGGTGAGACGAAGTACTCCCGCACGTATGCTGAGCACCAGCGTTATGTTGAAGAGTACAACCAGTGGTGTTCTAAGCACCCGAACCGTTGTAGCTAAGCTGCAACTGATTGGTTCAGCCGGTAGCTACGATTCGGTAGCTTTGTACTGAAGGTTCCTTGCTGAGGCGGGTACCGCCTCCACGAGAGTGGGGGAGGTGCCCGCCTTTGCTGTACCCGATTATTGGTTTGTCCCTTAAAATGGGAGAGTGCGCCTATGAACGCGGGTTCGTGGCGTGCGTGTCTGCAGGTCCCGGCGTTGAGAGCGAGAGAGTGCCGATGAAGACTGAACCGTACCGTGAGGCGCTGTACCGTGAAGCGCCGTATCTTCGCCGCGCCTACGTGCTGGGGCACCCGATTGAGCATTCTCTGTCACCGGCGCTGCATCGTGCGGCGTATGACTTTTTGGGTGAGCAGAATTTGGGGTATGATCGCCGCGATACTCTGCCTGATGATTTGCCGGCGATAATGCACGGCGTGCGCCATCCGGACGGCACGGAGGACGCCCCTTATATTGCGGGTCTGTCGGTGACGATGCCGTTGAAGACTGCGGTCATTCAGTATTGCGATGAGATCAGTGAGATGGCGCAGGTGACCGGTGCGGTGAACACGGTGTATCCGCGCGGTGAGAAGGTGCTGGGGCATAACACCGATGTAATCGGCATTGTGAACGCGTTGCGCCACGCCGGTTTGGAACCGAAACCACTCAAGGATTCTGCCGCGATTGTGGGTGGGGGAGCGACCGCTATTTCTGCCCTGGCGGCGTTGCACGCGTTGGGGTACCGCCGCGTGAGCGTGTACGCCCGTTCTTTGCATAAGCTCGGTAGCGTGCAGGAGGCGGCGGACCGCCTGGGCGTTCAGCTGGAGCAGATTTCCCTAGCTGAGTTGCCGCAGAATCTTGCTGAGCGCGGTCATCACCCGGTGATTTCCACTCTTCCTGCTCGTGCGGCGGATGAGTGGGCGAGCCAGCTGAGCGGGCTGAAGGGCGCCTCCGCAACGCACCAGCCGGTACTGCTCGATGTTGCGTATAACCCGTGGCCTTCGGCGCTGGCGAGCGCTTGGGAGGCTAACGGCGGCACGGTGGTTTCCGGTTTGGAGATGCTGCTGTATCAGGCGGTTGAGCAGGTTCTGATTTTTACTGACCGCACCCTGTCTGAGGGTGAGCTGCTGGGTTTGGTGAATGCGATGTGTGCGGCGGTTGATCTTGCGCCTCGTGCTTCCGTTTCGTGAAAAAAGCGGGCTTTCACTCGCTCAGTAAACAGGCATTTTATACACTATTTATACACGTGAAGAATTATTATTCCTTCCTCCTGCGCTGCGGTGCGGGTGCGATGAAAAGAGGTTAACCTATGGCTCTGCGTTGGCTTACTGCCGGAGAATCCCACGGCGAGGCGCTCGTCGGCATTATTGAGGGCGTGCCCGCCGGTGTGGAACTCACCAGCGATATGGTGCGTGACGCCCTGGCTCGTCGCCGCCTCGGCTACGGCCGCGGTGCCCGCATGAAGTTCGAGGAGGACCGCGTGCGCATCCTGGGCGGTGTGCGTCACGGCCTGACTCAGGGCGGCCCGGTCGCGATTGAGATTGCGAACACCGAGTGGCCCAAGTGGACTGACGTGATGAGCTCCGACCCGGTGGATCCGAAGCTGATTGAGGGTCGTGCGCGTAATGCTGCGCTGACTCGTCCGCGCCCCGGTCACGCCGATTTTACCGGCATGCAGAAGTACAACTTCTCTGAGGCTCGCCCGGTGCTGGAGCGCGCCTCCGCACGTGAGACTGCGACCCGCGTAGCTCTTGGCGTGGTTGCCGCCCAGATTTTGAAGGCTCTGGGTGTTGAGCTGGTTTCTCACACCGTGGCTGTGGGTGGCGTGCACGCTCCCGAGGGTGCCCCGGTGCCTTCGCCCCGCAATGTTGACCAGCTGGACGCTGACCCGCTGCGCTGCTTCGATAAGGCAACTTCTGAGGCGATGGTTCAGCGCGTGGACGAGGCACACAAGGACGGTGAGACCCTCGGCGGCGTGGTTGAGGTGCTTGCGTACGGTATGCCTCCCGGACTGGGTTCGTACGTGCACTGGGACCGCCGCCTGGACGCGCGCCTTGCCGCAGCGCTGATGGGTATTCAGGCTATTAAGGGCGTTGAGGTTGGCGACGGTTTCGCGACCGCTGACCGCCCGGGCACTGCCGCTCACGACGAGATTTCTATTGGTGAGCACGGCGTAACCCGCGATACCAACCGTGCCGGTGGTATTGAGGGCGGCATGAGCATTGGTGACCTGCTGCGTGTGCGCGCGGCAATGAAGCCCATTGCGACCGTGCCGAAGGCTCTGAAGACCATTGACACGTCCATCGGTGAAGAGGCTCGCGCCCACCACCAGCGTTCGGACGTGTGTGCTGTTCCCGCCGCCGGCGTGGTGGCGGAGGCGATGGTCGCCCTGGTGCTCGCTGAGGCTGCACTGGAGAAGTTTGGCGGCGACTCCATTGGTGAGACTCGCCGCAACATGGATTCCTACCTGGACGCCATTCCGGCGTCTCTGGCGTGGGAGTCTAACGTGGCTGGTTGGGACGCGTAGTGCCCCTTCCGGCGGAGTCTGAGGGCCGCGGCGTGAAGGGGCGCGGTTCCGGGGAGGTTTCTGTGGAGCAGGGCGTTCGCCCGGTCGCTTCGAGCCCCCTTGCGCGTATTGCTGCGGCAACGCAGCGTGCGCGAGGGGGCGCTTCGCCGTGCCCGGAATCCGGCGTATCAGAATCAGGCGTATCGGAACCTGGTGTATCTGCCGCGGCTCAGCAGAGCGTTGAGGTAGCGGGCGCTGAGACTGTTGAGGCCGCAGGTGCTGGGGTTTCGGGCGCTGAGGCTCGTGAGGCTGTTGTGCGTGAGGATTCTTCCCGCCCGGCCTCTCGCGTGCCCACCCCGGCTGACCTGATGCGTTCTGGCACCCGCCCCCTGCCCGCCGCTACGGCGAGCACGCAGGGTGTGCGCCTGTACGCCTCCTCGGTATCTGAGGACGCCGACCCGGCGCTCGGCCTGGACGAGGACCTGCGCCTGAAGCTGCTCAGCGCCCTGCAGGGCATGGGCACCGCCGAAGAGGAGCCCCGCAAGGAGCCCGCGAAGGCGGAGGCACCTAAGCCTGCTGCTCCCAAGCCGACCGCGCCGAAACCTGCCGCCCCTAAGCCGACTGCACCCAAGTCCGTAGCCCCTAAGATCGGAAGAGCAC
>NZ_CALJRY010000172.1 GCF_937976295.1 uncultured Rothia sp.
GGCCCCTCCCTGTGGAGGTGCCGCCCGCCTCGTGCGTTCCACCTTGTGCGGCCCCTGATCCGCTCCTCGTCTCACCCGAAGTCGTTCGTTGAATGAGAAGCAAGGAAACCCTACCCTGCGCCACCAACCCATAAGTGATACGGTCAAAGAACAACTAATGGATTCACGTGCTGAAATGCACGCCCGACCCTGCCCCATACGCATCGCCCGGACGCCCGCATCCAGCACGCCACAACTTCTATAACGAACACGGGTGAACAATGACTGAGAACGTACACAACGACTGGGACCTCCGAAGCGAAGAAGTGCAGAAAGACCAGGTAGCCGCCTACGACGCAATGCGCCGCCGCTGCCCCGTCGCCCACGACGAATTCATGGGCTACTCCGTCTTCAAAAACGCTGACGTACAGCACGTACTTGACCACCCCGAAATCTACTCCAACGTCGTCTCCACCCGCCACATCGCCGTCCCCAACGGCATGGACGCACCCGAACACACCACCTTCCGCGCCGTCAACGACAAGTACTTCACCCCCGAACGCCTCGAAAAGTTCGCACCCGTCATCCGTGACGCCGTGAAGGCCCTCATCGCAGAACTGCCCCGCGGCGAAGAAGTAGACGTCATGCAGGGCTTCGGCCAGGCCTACGCAATGCGCGTGCAGAACGCCTTCATGGGCTGGCCCGCATGCCTCGAACAGCCCCTCACCGAATGGATCGAAAAGAACCGCGTCGCCACCCTGCGCCGCGACCGCGAAGAAATCGCTAAGGTCGCCCTCGAATTCGACGGCTACATCCGCCAGCTGCTCGACGAACGCCGCGAGGACGCCGCAGCCGGCAACCCCAAGGACGTCACCGCCGAACTGCTCACCGACACCGTGCAGCTGCCCGGCGAAGAACCCCGCACCATGACCGACGAAGAAATCGTCAGCCTCATCCGCAACTGGACCGTGGGCGAGCTGTCCACCGTCTCCGCAACCGTGGGCGTATTCGTCAACTTCCTGGCACGTAACCGCGCCGAGCAGGACCGCCTGCGCGCCTCCCTCGCCGACGGCAACGCACTCGACGACCGCAGCGAAATCGCCCTCGCCGTCGAAGAAATCATGCGACTCGAAGACACCCTCGTCACCAACCGCCGCATCACCACGCAGGACACCGAACTCGGCGGCCGCACCCTGCCCGCCGGCTCCCGCGTGACCATCAACTGGGCAAGTGCCAACCGCGACGAGGACGCCTTCGAAGACGCCCTCACCTACAACCCGCACCGCGACCAGTCCCGCAACCTCGTGTACGGCGACGGCATCCACGTCTGCCCCGGCGCGCCCCTGGCACGCCTGGAGCTGCGCATTCTGCTTGAGGAGCTGCTGCGCGGCACCGAGTCCATCGAGATCGCGGACGAGAGTGAGAAGCCCGCAACCGTGAACGCCGTGTACCCGGTCTCCGGCTACTCGGTCGTGCGCGCTATCTTCAACTAGGCACGCTCCAGCCGTACAAAGTGCGAGGCGCCGAACCCCTGAGAGTGGGGGTCGGCGCCTCGCGCTGTTAAGAGTAAATATAAGAGTGAATAGTAGGGGAGTGGTGGCTGCTATCAGCCGCTCACTATAGATAAAACGGAATATTCCCCAGAGCCTATATTCCCTAGCGGCTATATAGGCTAGTGGACTATCCAAAAAGCTGAATTTAGCGGCCGGAACTCGTCGCCGAAGGCTGCACCGAAGAACCCGCAGAACCGCTCGCAGAGGGGCGAGTCGAAGCACTCGCAGAAGCAGAAGCCTCCGCTGCCGCTGATGCCGACTCCTCAGCCGACAGCGGCGTACCATCCGCATGAACACCAGCCATCGCCGGAGTCACACCATTCACGAAGCTCAACTCCGCCTGCTTGAACTGGTGCTCAGGGGAGCAGGTCAGCTTGTACTTCGAATTCGCCAGCTCGCGAATCGTCTTCACATAATTCTGAGTCTCCTCATACGGGGGAACACCGCCGTACTTCTCCACAGAACCCGGACCCGCGTTATAGCCGGCGAGAACCACATCCTGCAGCTCATCCTCATTGGAGGCGTACTTAGCCAAGCGAGTACGCAACTCAGCCAAATAACGTGCCTGCGCCGCAATCGCATCGTGCGGGTTCAGAACATTACCGCCATTGCCGAAGCTGTAGTGGTCGCCGCTCCACGCATCATCAGTGAACTGTGCAATACCCTTAGCGCCCTGGTTGGACACAACGCCCACACGCCAGTGGCTCTCAGTCTCAATCTGCGCTGCCATCACACCAGGACGGAAACCCGACACCTTAGAGCCCTCCTCAAAATCGGATCGGAGAGCCGCCGGAGCATACGAAAGCTCCGTCATACCGCAATAGTCGTCATAGGTGGCTGCCAGGCCGGCAACACCGCCACCCAAAAGAACCGCAGAGGCAATAATCTGCCAATGCGCAAGTGCCCCGGCGAGAAAGCGAAGCGGGAAAGCTTTACGCTGCCGAGGAGAAGTCTGTGCGTCCGCCGAAGCGGAGGTGTGGTTGTTGGCGCCCGTAGCGCTGCGCTCGGAAGAGGCGCTCGAAGTGCTATCTGCCATTCCTATAGAGTAGCGCACCATGCCCGCTCCTGGCTAAGAAAAGTTCGCCCATGAGGCTATAAGCATAGTTTGCCGATGCGGCTGCAGGCTCCTGCCGGGGTGCGTGCGGGGCTCTATACGGGCGCAGAAAGACAGTGTAGAAAGACCCCACCCGGCGCATCCAATCCAATAAGGATGCACCGGGCGGGGTCAACCTCTCACGGGGCGCTAGAAGCCCCTAGGGTGAGTGTTTAGCGGGCAGCCACTACTAGCGGTCGGTCACCACGATCTTGCCGGCGGCACCGCGCTCCATCTCCGAGAAGGAGTGGTTCACGAACGTGTACGTGCCAGACTCCAAGAACTCCATCTCCACGAAGCCGCCCTGAGCGGGCGCCAGATCCAGCGCCTGGCTGTGGCCGTCACGGCTACCGAACGCATCCACGCCGCGGCGCATCAGGTAGCCGCCCTCCTTGTAGACCGTGTCGAACTGCGAACCGACCACGTGGAAGCTCGTGCCGTGGTTCGGGCCAGCAGCCATCACCCAAATACGAATGCGCTCGCCCTTCTTCACCTGCAGCGGCTTCGCCTTGTACTGGGTTGCGTGGCCGTTGAACATGGTCAGCGTGGGGGTGCCCGCCGCAATCAGTTCCGGCGAGTTCTCCGCCAGCTTGTTGCCGTCGGAGGCGGTCTGACCGGTGTCGTGCAGGTACGCCTCGCCCTGAACCATCACGTACTCATGATCGACCGGGTCAAGGTCGGCAGGGTCAATGATGACCGCACCGTACATACCCTGGGTCATGTGCAGGCTCAGCGGGGCGGTACCGCAGTGGTACAGCCAGATACCGGCGGCCTTCGCCTCAAAACGGTAGACGAGACGCTCACCGGGGGCGATGGTCTTCATCGTGTTATCGGGGGAGACCATGCCCGCGTGGAAGTCCAGCGAGTGACCCATCGTGCCGTTATTGATGAGTGTAATTTCAAAAATATCGCCGACCTTGCCGCGCAGAATCGGTGCCATGTTCTGCCCGTTGAACGTCCACATGTGGACGGTCACGCCGGGCGCCACCTCGCGGTCGACTTCCTGAACTTCCAGGGTGACCTTGCGGACGGTCTTACCGTTCACCTGCTCGGCGGTGTTCGGCGCCGGGATGTTCGGATCGCGGTACTGGTAGCCGCTGCCGGGCGCCGCGGTCATGTCAATATTGCTGTTCGCAACGGTCATGAGGGTCGGGGTGCTACTCGACGCGGCATGGTTGTGGGTAGCCTGGTTACCCTGCGCCACCTGGTTTGCGGAGGCGCCGGTCGCCTTCACCTTGAACACCATGCCCAGGGAGCGGTGACCCGCCACGGAGCAGTAGCCTTCCTGGTCGGCGGTAATGATACCGGCGTCAACGGTTTTCGTTTCGCCGGGGTTGATAACGCCGGTGGTTGCGCCGTTGTCAAAGGTCAGGTCGTGGGTCATGCCCTCATCGTCGTTGGTGACCTCGACGACCAGGCGGTTACCGGCGGGCACCTCCACCTCGGCGGGGGTGAAACGGTAGTTGCTGGTCGCCTTCACCTGCACGGTGGTGGTCTGACCGGTCGCCGCCACGGAACCAGCCGAAGAAACCGACGGCAGGTTCAACGCAGACGGGTTCACCGCAAAGCCCAGCAGGAATGCCATAGCAACCGCGAGTGCCGCCTGGAAGCTCTGCTTGGCGTGCGGGATGGGTGCGGGGGCCAGCGCCTCCTGGTCGAAGGTGGGCTTCTCGCCGCGGGCACGCGCCTCGAAGATTGCCTTGCGGGTGCTCACCGAAACCTTCACGCCACGCACCATCAGCGGAATGAACGCCGCCAACGCCAGCGCGCCCACAATAGCGACCGCCATCTTAATGGACTGACCCACCACGGAGCTGGGCAGCATGAAAACAATGAGCGACAGGTTCACGGCGGTCACGCGACCGGCAGCGAAACGGCTGAACTCCTTGTTGGAGGCGCGCACCACCGTCGGGCCGCCGCCCATGCGCTGGGGGAGCAGGTAGCTCATTGCGCCGAGCAGCACCTGCAGCAGGAAGCCCACCACGAAGATGGGGGTGACAGCGCGTACGTCCAGCTGCGCGAACGGGGTGGTTGCCACCAGGTAGGCGGTGGTTGCCACGCCAACAATCAGCCAGAGGAAGCCCATGCCGACGCTCATCGGCGGGTACTCGGTGGGGCGCTTGGTGCGCAGGGTACGCACCATCACCCAGGCGACAATGAGCAGGCCGAGCAGGTAGACGACTAGGCCCGCGGCAGCGAGCGGACGCATCCCAAATATTGCGCCGACAAGGGTCAACACCAAGCCGCCGCACATCAGGTACAGGGCGCGCAGGCTGTGGGTGAGCGCCTTATCAACCATCTTCGTGCGCAGCATGGTCGGCCAGAAGGTCACCAGCGTACCCACCACGGTAATACCGACGAAGCCGAGCACGTTCACGACCTCGTGGGCAAGCAAGAACTGCGAATGCAGGGTGCCCTTCAGGTTCGGGTAGGCAATCATCGCACCAAAAGTCGCCCCGAGAGGTAGCATGAGCGCCGCCGCAATATAGAAGCGAATCGTCACACCGAACCGCGAGGGCAGAGCCTGACGCACCTGCTTGAGCAGGTACAGGGCGTGCCAGGCGACCATGGTAGCCACAATGAGCGCACCAACCACCGTGGCGGCGTACAGGCCGGGCACGCTCAGCTGACCGATCATGCCGACCATGAGCACGAGAATACCGGCGTTCAGGATGAAGATGCGGCGCACCTGAGTGCCGCGTGCTTCGTCGGGGATTTTGATCTTCATGAGCGCTTCGGTGAAGTGCTGCGACCAAATCAGAATCGAGTTCGTAATCAGGCCGAGGGTGACAATGTGCACCATCAGCCAGCCGCTATTGGGAATGAACTTATGCAGCAGAAGCGCACCGATAAGCACAAACATCCAGTGTGAGACAGGCTTGGAGGCGCGACGATGCCACGTACCGCGACCGGATGCGCGGCGTGCAACCTCTTCGGGGTTAAGGTTCGTGCCGGGCGCATCAGCCGGGCGCATGCCGATGCTCAGGCCGGAGGAGCCGCCTCCGGAGACGCGTGCGGGCTTACCGCCCGTGTTCTCGCCTTCGGGTGGGGTGCCGAGATGTTCACTCACGTGATCACTGCTTTCACTGCTGGTTGTTCGTGGACGTCGGTGTGTGGGTTGGCATCCGGCGCCCCTGCGTTGGGGTGGGCCCTACGTTGGGGTAGTCGGAGTGCCAATAAGCCCATTATATTGCCCCGGTAGTACCAATTTTGAAGACATTACGTGCATATGAAGGCGGCTCATACCGTGATAGTTGTGCTTGCGCGTTCGAGTGAATCTGCTCCTGTGAATCTTCTCCCCAATGCACCCTTCACAGGTGCACGCGATAAACTATTAGGATTCCAAAATCAGATGCCCGCCCACTCTCAGCGCGCGCATCTGCCGACACCAAGGTAAGGACAAGCACCTCGTGGCAAGGACTGACTCCACCACCCCCATCTGGGGAAAAATCGCTATTGCGGCACTCATTCTCATCATTGGCGGTGGATACGTCGTCAAAATGCTCATCGACCCCTTGAGCGGTATGGACTTTTCCATTTACCGTCTGGGCGCGATGACCATTTTCGATAACGAGGGCTTTACCCAGGAGCTGTACTCCCCGACCCTGAATGACCACGGCATCATCAAGCCGCCGTTCACGTACCCGCCGTTCGCGGCGATGCTGTTTTTGCCGTTCGCGTTCATGCCCCTGGAAGTCGGCAAGGTCATTATGATTGTCGGTTCGGCTGTGGTGGCGTGGTGGATTTCCACGATCATTTACAACTACGTGAATGCGCGCGGCCGCGAACTGCCCCTGCAGCAGTACTTTGGTCGTGCCGGCACGATTGCGGTGCTGACCATTCTGGTGGTTTCGGCCGGCCCGTGGCAGCGCACCCTGGATCTGATTCAGATTAACCCGTTCATTACGGCGCTGATCCTTGCCGATTTTGTGCGCCCGGCGACCCGCGTGCCGCGCGGTGTGCTGATCGGTATTGCGGGTGGCGTGAAGCTGACCCCGCTCGTGTTTGGTCTGATTCTGCTGGTCCGCCGCGACTGGAAGGGCATTGCGACCCTGGGCGCGACGTTCTTCGGTACCGTTGCGCTGGGTTTCATTCTGATGCCTAAGGACGCGTCGGAGTTCTGGTTCTCCGCGCTGACGAACCCCTCGCGTGTGGGTGGCCTGAACTATGTGGACAACGTCTCGATTCAGGGCTGGCTACTGCACTTCGGTCTGTCCGAGAGCGCCGCGAAGCCTGTCTACTACGCCCTGGCACTGGTCACGATTGTGCTGACCGCCGCGCTGCTGTACCAGCTGGAACGCCGCGGTGCCGCGCTGGCGCAGGTGGCGGTGACCGCCTCCCTGATGGTGGCGCTGTCGCCGATTAGCTGGTCGCACCACAACGTGTTGCTGCCCCTGCTGGTTGCCGTGTTTATCATGGATGCGTTCCCCACCTATTTTGCGGTTCAGCCGGCGTGGTTGCGCGTGACGGCGACCGTGTTCGCGGTGGTTGCGGTGCTGGGTCTGTATATTTCTCCGATTAATATTGCGTCGTTGCTTCAGGGCACCTCTGACGGTTTGGAGCAGCTGGCTCCGGGTGTGTTGGCGGTTTCGGCTATTCCGGAGTTCTGCCTGTGGGTGACGATGATGCTCTGGTCGGTTGCTGCCCTGAGCGCGCCGGTGCGTGGCGCGAAGGTTGAGCCCGTGCAGTACGGTTCCGTGCGTAGCGACGCGCCGCTGGGCTGGTGGGGCGCCCGTGCCCTGGTGGCTGAGAGCGCCGAATCTGTGCGTGCGGCTGCTTCTCGGGAGGCGACCGCGTGAGCCGCGTGAGTCGCGAAAAGAATCTCGAAAAGAATACCGAGGCGGTAGCGCCTATCATCCCGTGGGCTTCGGCATCTTCCGCGGTTGCGGAACCGGCCGTTGAGAGTGCCGCAGAGGTACCCGAAGTCTCGGCAACCGCCAAAGAAACCGCTAAGGGAACAACTGCAGAGCCCACACAACCTGCGCGTCTTAGCTTCTTTGACCGCATCCCCGGTCTGCGTAGCGGCGCTCTCTGGGCGCACCTGCTGTTCATCCTGGTTGCCCTCTACGCCTTCGACTACGTGACGTACGCGGCGGCTGACGATATTTACGTCTACCGCCTGGGCGCTGTCTCCCTGGCGGACGGCCCGGACGGCTACCAGCTGTACACCTTCCGCACGCGCGGCCTGCCGTTCACCTACCCGCCGTTTGCGGCGCTGCTCTTCTACCCGCTCGCGTTCCTCACCGAACCGC
>NZ_CALJRY010000173.1 GCF_937976295.1 uncultured Rothia sp.
CTAGCGGATGTGTGGAACTAGCGCCTGCTGAGGCTTGCTAAGCGGCGTGTTTGTGGTGTTGAAAGCAGGAGGTGATGTCACCTCCTGCTTTCTTCCGTTAAGGCTCGTGTAAGGCTCGTGCGGTAGCTGCTTTGCTAGTGGCGGGGGCGCTTGGTGTGTCTCTTTGTGGGTTTTTGTGGGAGAGGGGACTTTGTCACATATGGGTTCGACACGGGTGCATACTTTGGAAACCAACCGGTAGGCGGGTAGTATTGAGGGAGAAATCACATACGTATTGGGAGACAATGATGACTGCTCAACCCCCGTTTGATCCGGGCGCCTACCGCTCCGATGCGGTTCCCTCGGACACTCAAGCTATTTATATTCAGGAAGGCGGCGCTGATTCGCGCGGAATTCTGTTCCATTCGCCGACCAAGCACCCGAAGATTCTGCGTCTGCAGGAGATTATGATTGTCTCCGCACTGCTCTGCTTTATCCACGGTGTTATTTCCTCGTTCGCGCCGGGTAACCTGTCCCCGCTGCAGGGTCTGCCGGAGATTGGCATTGCAGGCGGTATAGGCATGCTGGTCGTTTCTGCGGTTGTGTACATTTGGGTGTACTTCACGATTCAGAAGGGCAAGCGTCAGGGCCTGACCGTCGGTCTGATTTTTGCAATTCTGGGTGCGTTCGTGGCGATTCTGTCTCTGATTGGTAATGTCATTGACGCTCAGCGCTACGGCTTCGTGCCCCTGTATGCGGCATGGTTCATTGCGAACGTGCTGTGGATTCGTGCTTCTTTCGACCCGTCTGTGAAGCAGGCTCTGAAGTAGTCGCGCCCCTTCAACCCTGCTGTTGAAAAAGATATACGTTAGAACGCCCGGATGGACTATCCGGGCGTTCTGCTGTTTGCGCTTCCTTCTCTGGTCTAAAATGGATAGGATATGCGCCCGTCGCCTTGCCCCTGTTCCGCACCCTGTGTGGGCAGCCGGGGAGAGCAGACGGTGCTGCCTAAGGTGTATAACGAGCCAGCCGGCATAGTGCCGGTGGTATGCAGAGAAGAGTGACAATGACCGATTCCGTGCAGGAACACGAGGGTCTTAACGGCCCGGCTCAGGTTCTCGCCCGCATTGCGCAGGTTCTGGAGGAGAACCCCGAGAACGGTTTGGACGCTATCCGTGAGGCTTTTGAGGCTGAGCGTGAGCGTGCCAAGCATGAGATTCGCGAGAAGGCTAAGGACTTTGACAGCCTCAAGGAGGTGCGCCTGAGCTTCTTCGGTGAGAAGGGCATCATGAGCATCGCTAACCGTCAGATGCGTGATCTTCAGAACCAGCACAAGGGCCCGGTGGGTAAGCTGATGGGTCAGGCTCGTGCAGCCCTGACTGAGGCTATTGAGGCTCGCACCGCCGAGCTGGAAGCTGAGCGTGAAGCTCGCATCCTGGCTGAGGAAGCTGTGGACGTTTCTGCTGCTTCGCCTCGCCGTTCCCTGGGCGGCCGCCACCCGATTGCTCTGATGCAGGAGCGTCTGACCGACATTTTCGTCGGTATGGGTTGGGAAGTTGCTGACGGCCCGGAGCTTGAGTCTGAGTGGTACAACTTTGACGCTCTGAACATTAAGCCGGATCACCCGGCACGCGAAATGCAGGACACTTTCTACGTTGAGCCGAAGAACGCTCACCTGCTGCTGCGCACTCACACTTCGCCGGTGCAGATGCGTTCGCTGCTTTCGCGTGATTTGCCGCTGTACATTGTGTGCCCGGGCCAGGTGTACCGCACCGATGAGCTGGACGCGACCCACACCCCGGTCTTCCACCAGATTGAGGGCCTTGCCGTGGATAAGGGCCTGACGATGGCTGATTTGAAGGGCACCCTGGAGTACATGGCACGCGCCATGTTCGGTGAGGACGCTAAGATTCGCCTGCGCCCGAACTTCTTCCCGTTCACTGAGCCTTCCGCTGAGCTGGATTTGTGGCACCCGAACGCTAAGGGCGGCCCGCAGTGGATTGAGTGGGGCGGCTGCGGCATGGTGAACCCGAATGTTCTGCGTGCTGCGGGTATTGATCCTGAGGAGTACTCGGGCTTCGCTTTCGGTATGGGTATTGAACGTACCCTCATGTTCCGTAACAACGTCGCTGACATGCATGACATGGTTGAAGGCGACATCCGTTTCTCTGAGCAGTTCGGGATGGAGATCTAAATTATGCGTGTACCCCTGTCATGGCTGCGCGAGTTCGTGCCTGTAGCTGAGGATGCTTCGGCTGAAGATGTGATGGCAACCCTGGTGAAGGTTGGCCTGGAAGAAGAAGACGTTCACCGCCCCTCTGATGAGCTGTCCGGCCCGATTGTGGTTGGTCAGGTGCTCTCGATGGAGCCGGAGACCCACTCGAACGGCAAGACCGTGAACTGGTGCCAGGTGCGTGTGGTTCCGGAGGGCCAGGAGCAGACTCTGACCGGCAAGGGCATTGAGCCTTCCGGTGTTCAGGGCATTATTTGCGGCGCCCACAATTTCAAGCCCGGCGACAAGGTTGTTGTGACCCTGCCCGGCGCTGTTCTGCCCGGTGGTTTCGCGATTACTGCTCGTAAGACTTACGGTCACAAGTCGGCTGGCATGATTGCCTCGACTCGTGAGCTGGGTATTGGTGATGATCACGGCGGCATTCTGGTGCTTTCGACTCTGGGCCTGGACCCGGAGGTCGGCACCGACGCGATGGAGCTGCTGGGCCTGTACGATCAGGCTGCTGAGGTGAACGTGACCCCGGACCGCGGTTACGCGTTCTCTCTGCGCGGTATTGCCCGCGAGTGGTGCCACGCTACCGGTTCTTCCTTTGAGGATTTTGTGCTGGCGTACGGCGAGCGCGCCCCGGAGGCGAACGAGTCTGGTCACGCGGTTTCTCTGCGTGATGACGCCCCGATTCACGGTAACCCCGCATGCACTCGTTTCGTGATGCGTGAGGTGTCGGGCGTGAAGGCGGATGCGCCGGTTCCGACCTGGATGTCTTCGCGTCTGCGTCTGGCGGGTGTGCGCTCGCTGTCGCTGCCGGTGGATATTTCGAACTACGTGATGCTGGAGACCGGTCAGCCTCTGCATTTCTACGATGCTGACAAGGTTCAGGGTGAGATTGTGGTGCGCCGCGCCGCTGCCGGCGAGAAGCTGGTGACCCTGGACGGTGTTGAGCGTACTCTGCATCCCGAGGATATTGTCATTGCTGATGATTCCGGCGTGATTGGTCTTGCCGGTGTGATGGGCGGCGCCTCGACTGAGGTGACTGATTCGACCACCCGCATTCTGGTGGAGGCTGCTCGTTTTGATGAGGTGTCGGTGGCTCGTACTGCTCGCCGTCACAAGCTGATTTCTGAGGCGTCGAAGCGTTTTGAGCGTGGCGTGGATCCGCAGATTCAGGCTGCGGCTGCTCAGCGTGCGGTTGAGTTGCTGGTTGAGCTGGCGGGTGCTCAGGTTGAGCCGGGCGTTACTGATGTGTCGCTTGGCTATGAGCCGGTCGTGATTGACCTGCCCGCTGATTACACTGCCGGTCGTATTGGCGTGGATTACTCGCCGGAGCAGATTGAGTCCTGCCTGCGCGAGATCGGTTGCTCGGTGGAGCGTACCGAGTCTGGTTACCTGGTGACTGTCCCGTCGTGGCGTACTGATTTGCGCGCGAAGGAGGACCTGACTGAGGAAATCGCACGTATTGACGGCTACGAGAACATCCCCTCGACTCTGCCGGTGGCTCCTGCCGGTCGCGGTTACACTCCGGAGCAGGCGGGTAAGCGTCGTGCGCTGAACGCGCTGGCGGCTTCGGGTCTGACTGAGGTTTTTGCGTACCCCTTCGTGTCGGCTGATGCGAACAACCTGTGGTCGGCTCCGTGGGTGAGCACCCCTGAGAACCCGGTGACTGAGGTTCCTTCAATTCGCCTGGAGAACCCGATTTCTTCGGCTGAGGGCTGGATGCGCCGCTCGCTGCTGCCGGGCCTGGTTGAGGATCTGAAGCGTAACCTGTCTCGCGGTTTCAAGAACCTGGCTATTTTTGAGGCGGGTCACGTGTTCATTCCGGGTGAGCAGCTTGGTTCGGAGTCTATTCCGCCGCTGGGTGCTCGTCCTTCGGATGAGGTACTGGCTGATTTGAATGCCGGTATTCCGCATCAGCC
>NZ_CALJRY010000174.1 GCF_937976295.1 uncultured Rothia sp.
GACTGTGAATAGTCAGGGTATTACGAGCACCTTCCCGGAGGCTCAGACTGAGACTAATGAGTTCACTGTGGTCATGGAGGATAACCAGTGGCGTATTAGCTCGTGCCCGGATGGTTTGTGGCTGGATGGCACTGAGTTTGAGCGCGTGTTTAGCCCGTGCCGCCTGTATTTCTATGATCGTGCGTTCCGTTTTGCTGTGCCTGATATCCGCTGGTTCCCGCATACGGACCACTATTTTGAGTTGCTGGTGCGTACTCTGATGGCTGGCCCGGCGTCCTATCTGAAGGATGTTGCGTTCTCGGCGTTGAATGAGTCGATGAACCTTGAGACCGCTAGCATGAGCGATAACCAGGATGTGCTGGTTCGCCTCTCTGGTGAGCACCTGGACGATAACCGTTTGGCGCGTGTGCGAGAGCAGATTATGCACGGTTTGGAGAATTTCTCTGGTCTGGGTAAAACTGAGGTGTTTTACAACGGCACTCTGATTCCTGAGAATGCACCGAGCGGCTTTTCTGCGGTGAAGCTGAACCCGGGTATTCCTACCCGCACGGTTGCTATTAATCCGAACGGCCAGATGGTGGCGCGCGATGATTATATGAGCAGTGTGGGTGAACAGCTGCTTCTGCGCGGCGTGAGCCAGTTGAGCTCCCCGGCGATGGGCTATTCGGCGGATGTCTACGCCTGCTTGGCGAATGACGCTGCGAGCCTGTATACGGTGTATCAGGGTACTGCCCGCCGCGTGTGGCAGAGTACCGCGCTGACTGCTCCCAGCTTTGATGCGTACGGCTGGGTGTGGGCTGCCGATGGTGAGGGTATTGTTCGTGCCTTCAAGCCGGATTCTGAGGACGCGACCGAGCGTGAGCGCGGCGTGGATATTGGTCTGTCCTGGCAGCGTAATTTGAACTTTACGAGCGTGAACGTTTCTCACGATGGTGCGCGCATAGCGATTGTGGCGGCTACCGAGGGTGCGTCGGCTGTGATTATTTCCGGTATTGTGCGTGATGATGCCGGTAAGCCTCTACATCTGACAGAGATGGTGCGCTTGAGCTCTTCTGTGACTCCGCGTAATGCCCGTTGGGCTGGCGACCAGAGCGTCGTGGTGGTGAACGTGAAGAATGGTGAGTCTGAGGTGATTTCTCTCAGCGGTGAAGAGACGAAGCTGGATCGTTTGGATGGTATGATGACCGTTTCGACGGCGGATAATACGTCGAATATTATTGCGCACCGCTCTGACGGTTCGTGCTACCTGATGGAGGAGCGCGGCTGGAACCGTTTGGATACGACTCTGCACGAGATTAGTTACGCCGGTTAGCCCCGGGCAGACGCGAGCGAGGAAAGGGCGCTTTCGGTGAGTTCAGAACAGCGTGGTTTGAACAAGCCCATGAATGGGTCCATAACCCGGCTTGCTGGCGCTCTCAGGAGCGCTGGCGGGTCTTTGGGTGAGGTTTTGATGCCGCGTACCTGCCCGTGCTGTGCGGTGCCGGTCGCCTACGGTGCCGGCACGCCGCTGTGTGAGGATTGCCTGCCACAGCTGCGTTCGGCGTTGGCGCGTGTGGAGCGAGTACACGTTCTGCAGCCCCTATCTTCTGACGACAGCGTTGCTGGTCGTGTTCCTGAGGTGCGTGCGGCATCCCGTTATGAGGGGATTATGCCGCGTGCCCTATTGGCGTTGAAGAACGCGGGCCGCACTGACTTGCTGCCCCTGCTGGGTGAGGGGTTGGCGCGTAGCGTGTATGAGCTTCTTCGGGCGCACCGGGAGGAGCTTCAGGCAGGGACTGTTCAGGCAAGGACTATTCAGACAGGGACTGGATTTTCTGATTCGGTTGAGGTTCTGCTGGTTCCGGCGCCGTCCTCGGCGCAGAGTGTGCGCCGCCGCGGCTATGCGCCGGCGAATCTTCTGGTGCAGGAGGCGGCGCGGCAGCTCAATCAGCGTTTGCCCGCCTCGGTGCGGGTGCGCGCCGTGGATATTATCGGCTATGCGCCTCGCCCGCGGGGCGGGAGTGGCGCCTCCTCATCTTCTCGTATGGTGTCTTCTCGTGTGTCTTCTCTCCTTGGTGCTTCTGAGGCAAAGAACGAGCAGAAGAGCCTGGGTGCTGTGGGCCGTGCCGAGCGGATGCACGGTGCTTTGCGCGTCATGGAACCTGCCCTGTGTGCGGGCCGGGTGAGCATTATTTGTGATGATGTGGTGACCACCGGCGCGACCGCTTCGGAGATAGTGCGCGTGCTGCAGGAATCAGGGTCGCAGGTGCTGGGCGTGTGTGCTGTGGCGGCGGTGCCGAAAAAAGCTCAGACATAGCGTTTCTTGTAGTTAGTTGCAAGAGATACACGATTTTTGGCGAATAAAGTTCGCAGATGGACGAATAGCTATTATTTGAGCTAAATGTTTGTCACATATAGTGATGTGAGGCATGTTTCGTACTAGAATATAGACAAGGGAACGGCATTGAAGTCGATCCCCCGTACCGGGTCCAGCCGGACGCGGTATAAGCCCCCAACCTGGAGGGAATGATCGTGGAAGTCAACATCTACGGCCGCAATATCAAGGTCACCGAACGCCTGGAAGAATACGTGAGCAACAAGGTTCAGAAGTTCGCTCAGCTCGGCGATAACGTGAAGGACATTGACGTCAAGTTCAGCAAGGACGGTCATCTGGGTGGCGAGTCCATCCGCGTTGAGATTACCGTTGTTGGTACCGGTCCTGTCCTCCGTTCCGAAGCCCAGGGTCACGACAAGTTCGCGGTCTTCGATGAAACCTACGGCAAGCTCCTGGAGCGTCTGCGCCGTGCACGTGACCGCCGCAAGCTGCACAAGCGCGGTGGCAAGCACCCCGTCTCCGTGGCGGACGCTACCGGCTCGATTCCCGTGGTCACCGAAGCAATTACCGAGATTCTGTTGCCGGATGTTCCGGTGGAAGAAGCAGCATTCGATAACAGCGAGGTCACCCTCGCCGATGAGGCAGCATCTCCCATCGAGATTCGCCACAAGAGCTTCAAGGGTGAGCGTCTGACTCCCGCAGAAGCTGTTGACCGTATGGAACTGGTTGGTCACGACTTCTACCTGTACATTGACAGCGAGACCGGCGCACCGGCTGCGGCATACCGCCGTAAGGGCTGGAGCTACGGCATCATTACTCTGGACAGCGAGTAGAAACGTACCTGCTGATTGCTGAGGTGCATGACTCTCTAAGGCGGTATGCTCAGCAAGCAGGCTAAAGACCCGGGCGGTCTGGAAACACGTACTGTGAATCTCCAGGCCCCCGGGTTTTTCTCTGCCATCTACAGCCGAGGTTTTCGGCTCGGATTCTCAGCACGGGTGCGCGCCCGACCCCGGAACCCGGTGCCCCCTCCATCTCAGCTGAGGATGAACGGCGCGCAACGTCACCAAATGTCACCTCGTGGGCGCACAGCGTAAAAAAGAGCTCGGACGGGCGAATTAGGCGGCTCTGCCATACAATATGTAGGAAGGCCTCACCGCGCGCACTTTCGCGCGCCCTTGGTGAGGGTACCGAAACAAGCAAGGAGTAGAAGCTCAGTGGCATCTTTCTTGGAGAAAATCCTCCGAACCGGCGATAAGAGGGTTCTGCGACAGCTCGAAGCGTACACTAAGGCGGTGAACTCGCTCGAGGACAGCTTCGCATCTATGACCGATGAGGAACTGCGAGCAGAGACCGACAAGTTCCGTGAGCGCGTCAAGGACGGCGAATCCCTCGATATTCTGCTGCCGGAGGCCTTCGCGGTAGTCCGTGAAGCGTCCAAGCGCACCCTGGGCAAGCGCCACTACGACGTGCAGCTCATGGGTGGCGCTGCACTGCACCTGGGCAACATTGCCGAAATGAAGACCGGTGAGGGTAAGACCCTCGTCGCGACCCTGCCCGCGTACCTGAACGCGCTGAGCGGCAAGGGCGTTCACATTGTGACCGTGAACGACTACCTGGCTGAGTACCAGGCGAACCTCATGGGTCGTGTGTTCCGCTTCCTCGGCATGGAGTGCGGCGTGATTCTCTCCTCCATGGAGCCGGACGAGCGTCGTAAGCAGTACGCCGCAGACATCACCTACGGTACGAACAACGAGTTCGGCTTCGACTACCTGCGCGACAACATGGCGTGGACCGTGGAGGAGCAGGTTCAGCGCGGCCACAACTTCGCCATTATCGATGAGGTGGACTCCATCCTGATTGATGAGGCGCGTACCCCTCTGATTATTTCCGGCCCCGCAGCCGGTGAGGCGAACCGCTGGTACGCAGAGTTCGCGCGCATCGCCGCAACTCTGCTCAAGCGCGGTGAAGACTACGAAGTAGACGAGAAGAAGCGCACCGTCGGCATCCTTGAACCCGGCATTGATAAGGTGGAAGACCACCTGGGTGTGAAGAACCTCTACGAATCCAAGAACACCCCGCTCATTGGCTTCCTGAACAACTCCATTAAGGCGAAGGAGCTGTTCACCAACAACAAGGACTACGTGGTCATTGACGGTGAAGTCCTGATTGTTGACGAGCACACCGGTCGTATTCTGCCGGGCCGCCGCTACAACGACGGCATCCACCAGGCGATTGAGGCGAAGGAAGGCGTCGAAATCAAGCCTGAGAACCAGACCATGGCGACCGTGACCCTGCAGAACTACTTCCGCATGTACGACAAGCTGTCCGGCATGACCGGTACCGCGGAAACCGAAGCGGCAGAGTTCATGAACACCTACGAGCTCGGCGTGGTGCCCATCCCCACCAACAAGGGTGTGCAGCGCATCGACAACCCCGATAAGGTGTACCGCGACGAAATCGCCAAGTTCAAGGCGGTTGTCAAGGACATTAAGGAACGCCACGAAAAGGGCCAGCCGATTCTGGTGGGTACCGCAAGCGTGGAGAACTCCGAGTACCTTTCCCGCCAGCTGGCGAAGGCAGGCGTGCGCCACGAGGTGCTGAACGCAAAGAACAACGAGCGTGAGGCAGCCATTGTTGCGCAGGCGGGCCATAAGGGCGCCGTCACCGTGGCAACCAACATGGCCGGTCGCGGTACCGACATTATGCTCGGCGGTAACCCCGAATTTGAGGCCGTCGAGAAGATGCGTGAGCTTGGCCTGGACCCGAATACCAACTCCGAAGAGTACGAGGCACGCTGGCCCGAGGTCCTGAAGGCCTGCGAAGACGCCGCTAAAGAAGAGCACGAGGAAGTCACCAAGCTCGGTGGCCTGTACGTGCTCGGCACTGAGCGTCACGAGTCCCGCCGTATCGACAACCAGCTGCGCGGTCGTTCCGGCCGTCAGGGCGACCCGGGCGAGTCCCGCTTCTACCTGTCGCTGACCGACGAACTGATGCGCCTGTTCAACACCGGCATGGCAACCCGCCTCATGGCGGCAGCCCCCGAGGACTCCGCACTGGACTCCAAGATCGTTAGCCGCGCTATCGCTACCGCACAGGCAAACGTTGAGGGCCGTAACGCTGAGCAGCGTAAGAACGTGCTCAAGTATGACGACGTGCTCAACCGCCAGCGCGAAGCGATCTACAAGGACCGCGGCCGCATCCTGCACGGTGACGACCTGAAGGAACAGATTTCCGGCTTCGTGGACGAGGTGCTGACCACCATCATTGACGCCCGCGTCTCTGAAGGCCACGCCGAGGATTGGGACTTCGACGAGCTCTGGGACGCACTCAAGCAGGTGTACCCCATCTCCATCACCGTGGACGACCTGGCAGAAGACGCCGGCGACCGCACCAAGATTACTCGCGACCAGATTGTGAAGGAAGTCTTGGCGGACGCACACCTCATCTACGATGAGCGTGAAAAGAGCGTCGGCGAAGAGAGCATGCGCGAAATTGAACGCCGCGTCATGCTGTCCGTCATTGGCGAGCGCTGGCCCGAGCACCTGTACGAGATGGAATACCTCAAGGAAGGTATCGGTCTGCGTGCGATGGCTCAGCGTGACCCGCTGGTCGAGTACCAGCGTGAAGGCTACGACATGTACCAGGCGATGCTCGGCGCGGTCCGTGAAGAGACCGTGACCTACCTGTTCAACCTGGACCTGTCCAAGCAGCGTACTCAGGCTTCTGCCGTGCGCCTGGCTGAGCCTTCGCGCCCGAAGTTCCTGCAGTATTCCGCCCCCGACGAGGACGGCCACGAGCAGGTTCACGTGGAGCGCTCGAAGGAAAAGTAGCCTCAGCGTAAAAACTGAAACGCCGCACGCTTGAAATGCTGAGAGCATGAAGCGCAACAGAGAGGGTGTGAATCCAATACCGGATTCGCACCCTCTCTGCGTGTCTCTACATGTCTGTGCGTGTCTCTGTGTGTCTGTGCGCGCCTGGGCGGCGCGTTGTGTACGGAAAACCTTATTCTTCGTCCGTGCGGCTCTGCGGCTGCTCGATGGAGGTAATTAGCCAGGTGCCGTAAATCAGGCGCATCTGCATGGTCACCACGCGAACCTTATCCGCACAACGCAGTAGCGCCACCACTTCGTAAAGCTCCTCGTGCACCTTCTGCGCTCGCACCCGCAGCAGAACCGGCGGAAGAGTCAACAGCATCTCCTTGCGCACCTGGCGCGGGTTCTTCGGGAAGAAGGGCAACAGGCGGTGGAAACAATCTGCCGACACCCACTGCGCCAGCTGCTGACGCGAACGACGAGCCGACATGATCTCCAGGTAAGCAATCGCCACACCCGCGCAACGACCCTCCAGCTGGCGAGCCAACGCATCCGCAGGACGCAACGGCCGGCCCCTCTTCGCCGCCGGCGGGCGCTGCGCCGAATGCTGCTCATAACGCGGCAGAGGCAGCAGCGAATAGACCGCCGAGCTGTTCCGCCTCTGTACCAGTGCCATCGTGCCCTGCCCCTGCTCCGGCAGAGGAGCGGCCTGCTCGGCAGTCACAGGCTGAGCCTGGGAGGTGCCTGCCGCCTGGCGCTTTGAATACGGGCGGGCAGGCTGGTCGTTACGGGAGGTGGGCTGCGTAGCCGGAGAATGCTGGGCAGGCTGAGAATACTGGGCAGGCTGAGAACGCGGCGGCGTCCACGGGGCGCGGGGGAGAAGGTTGGCGAAGCTCATGACGGCTCCTTTCGGTGCAGAAGGGTATGTGAGGTGTGTTGAGCGAATGAACGTGAGCGAATGAAAAGCTATCGGGCGAGGTAGAAGAACCGAGGTAGCGGAATTGAGGGGGGTGAGGGCTAATGAACGGGCTGTTCGGGAATCTGCAGAACCTGCCCCTCGTAAAGCAGCTCGGCGTTCTGGCCCAGAGCGTCCTTATTCGCCTCGTAAATATCGAGAGTGTAGTTGTAAATGGTGGAGGCGTCGGTGCCTTCACCCAGCTGCTCGGCGGCAATGGACCAGAGCGTATCGCCCGCCTGGACTATGTAGGAATAGGTGCCCGCCTCAGCGCGGGGAGGGGAGAAGAACGGACTGCGATCGTGCAGGGAGCCCGCCGCCTCCGTGGGTTGAGGAGCCAGCGGAATATCGGGAATCTCTGCAGAGAGGGCCAGGGGAGCGGAGGGGGAATCTGCGGTGGTGCTGTCCGCGGCGGTACCGGCGGAATCCGCATCTGAGACGGTGGCTGGGCTGGTGTCTGCCGCCGCTGTACCCGTTGAAACGGCTGTGCCCATTGAGGTGCCCATTGAATCTGCAGCCATGACCGCCGAAATACTCGTCTGCGGAAGACCCTCCGTGCCGTTTACCCCGGCGTTGCCGGGCGTCACCACCGTAGCTTGCGCGGGAGCCAAGACCGCGCCCACTCCAAGAGCCGTGCCGCCGAGGGTCAGAACGATGCGGCGCATAAAGCGCGGACGGAAAAACGCCGGAACCTTCAGCACCGCGCGGTCAGCGTTGTGGCTCGAAACGCGCAAAGATCGAGCGTAGAAGAGCGCGTAGATAAAACTGATGAACCACCAAGCGGTAATGAGGATTGCCGCCGCGCCAGCGCAAAGCAACGAAGCGTCAGCAAGAGGGTGCGCCGAAGGGATGCGGTGCAGGTTCACGCTCAACGCGCCCAAGACCGCCGCGGAAAGCAGGGGAGGGGCGATGAAGAGCAGCGCGTCCTGGTAGTTTGCCTTAGCGTCGGACTCGGTTGCAGAGCTGGTTACGGCGACTACCCCGGCACTGGCTACCTTTGCGCCGGCAGTACGAGGCATGGCTGCGGGGCGTGATGCGAAGGCTGCGGGTGCTGAACCCGGAGTGGAAAGATGGTCCACGATGACCTCCAAATGGTGTGTTTGATGTATTTTGGTGTTGCTTTATTTATACAGGAAGTCGCTCCAGAAATGAAGCAAAACACATCAAAATATATGAAAAACATGTAATTTAGTGGAATTCGCGCCAAAAATCAGGCTTGGGGGGCCATCATCAGAGCGGAAAACGCCCCGGTTAGTATCCGTACCCATCCTCGGGTAGGGTCATAGTATGAGCATGGAAAAGTTCCTACGAGACATTGAGGCGCGCCTCGCATCCGAACGCGCCTGGGATATGGAACAGGACGCCCGTCAAGTCGCCCGCGTCCAGTACTCCACCATCACCCTCGACGACCGCCTCCTCGCACAGGTCGGCGGCCCCATCCGCATCTGCGCCACCGACATGCAAACCTACGAAGGCAAACTCGAAATGGTCGGCGAAGAATGGGTCAGCATCGAGGCGCGCGGCGAGAACATCATCATCCCCCTGCGCGGAATGCTCTGGTGGGAAGGTGGCATCGCTCCCGGGCGCGCTGATATTCGCCCCGAACGCTACCGCATGAAAATCCAGCTCGCCCTCCGCTCCCTCGCCATGGCGCGCGAACCCGTCCGCCTCTCCCTCGAAGGCGGCACCGTCAGCTACGACGGCGTGATCGAACGAGTCGGCGCCGACTTCCTCGAGCTGCGCCTGCTCAACGGTGGCCAGTACCCGCGCATCTACGAACGCGACCAGCACGCGCGTGCAGCCTACGGCGCGCAGGGAGGTTATGGACAGAGCGGTTACGGTCAGGGCGCCTCCGGCTACTCCCGTGTACCTCGCGGTGCAGGCGTGCGCACCATCCCGCTGGCTCGTATTAGCGCAGTAATCGCCCGCATCTCACGCTAGAGCACAGGGTAAATAGCGTGCAACACCATTCGCGGGCACACCCATAAAAACGCCTCGATAGCTATAAACACCCCTTATAAAAGCACCAATAAACACAAAAAGGTCCGCCCCTCTCATTGAAATCTCAACGAGAGAAGCGGACCTTTCTGAAACCACTCGAGCATAACGCCCGCGAGGTGCAAGTCGAAATACTACTCAGCCTTAGCCTTTGCAGTGAGCTTGCCGGAAGCAATCGCCTCCAGAGTCTGCTCGTGGCGCTCGGTAATGTACTCTTCAAAACGAGAGCGTTCAATACGCCACTGGTTACGTCCACCAATCTGAATGGCGGGAAGCTCGCCGCTACGCACCAGAGCACGTACCTGCGAAAGCGAAACCTGCAGCTCCTCGGCGACGTCGCTCAGAGTGAGGAAACGAGGTGCAGTCATCGAATTATTCCTTTCCGTGAGTGAAATCCTGGGCCCCTTAGCCACCGTTAGCGGCCTTTTGTATAGAGTCCATGAAGAACATCTATTGAGTACTTTCAGTATATGTCATCACCGTGAAATTTGCTCACAAAAAGCCTTATATGACCCGAAAAGTTATCTAATCACCCCTTCAAAAGGGGCAAGACTCAAAAATATTTCATAAACAGGACTCTTGTTGAGAGAGAGTACTAAATGAAATATGCTGTTAGGGTTAGTGTCGGAACCAACCAAAGCACTATCGAAAACACACCACTCGCTCATCGGTCAGTCGAACAACACCGGAATCACCGCCGGCTTCCGCACCGAAAGGCACAACCACATCATGCGCATACGACAGAACGCGACGAAGCGTTCCACCCTCACCGAGCCCCACGCCAAACGCCTCAAAAGGCCCACCGTCAAGGACTGGCGATTCATCCTCGGTGTACTTCTCGTGCTCGTCTCCATCACCGGCGTGCAGCTCTACGTGCAGGCCAACAACAGCAAAACCGAGTACTACACCGCCAAAAGCGAAATCCGCCTCGGCGAGAAGATTACCGAAGACAAACTCGCCCGAGTCGAAGCGAACATCGACTCCGCCAAAGACAAGTACTTCACCCGCGCCGAAGCCGCACAGATGAACGGCAAAATCGCTACCCAGCGCATCCCCGCCGGCAACTTCATCAGCAAAGAATCTGTAGGCACCGAAACCTCCCCGGGACGCCGCCTCGCCACCGTCAGCATTGACCGCACCGCCGCCTCCGCACTGAAGGCAGGCGAGCGCGTGGACGTGTGGACCTCCGGCCCGCGCAACCCCGACACCAAGAGCGATAACCGCACCGAAAACGGTGCCCGCGCCATCGTCACCAACGCCGAAATCGTCGCCATCACGGTCGACGAGGGCGTGCTCGGCGCCAACGGCAAGGCAACCGTGCAGCTGTGGGTCAGATCGGAAGAGC
>NZ_CALJRY010000175.1 GCF_937976295.1 uncultured Rothia sp.
CCGTGGGTGACTTCTTCACGGCCGCTGTGCTCGGCGGTGTTAACCACGGCGAGGGTGGGGATGCTGGTCGGTGCCTGGGCTGCCTGGTTGCTCTGCTTGTTGTCCTTCTGAGCGTCCTTGGAATCCTTGGCATCTTCGGCGGGGACCTCGGTGGCGATGCACTGCTGGTTCAGGCTACCGGGCAGACCGGAAGACAGCACACCGCTGCCGGTAATGCCGCCGCCGTTGCTGGGTGCGGTGACGTTCTGGGCGTTGGAGCCCTTCACGCTGCTGCGGGAGTTACCGTCCTTGTTTTCGCCCTTGTCGGAGCCGTTATTGGTGTTGTCGGTGCCGCTGATAGCGGTAACACCGGATCCGCCCTGGGATGCCTGCTCACCATTCGCCGCCGCCTTCGCGCCGTTCGGGTCGGTCACCTGCGCGGCGTTCTGACCATTCACGGATCCATCCACGCGGCGAATACCGGTGGATGCGCTCGCCTCCGCCGATGCACTCGCCTCAGCACTTGCGGAGGTAGATGCGCTGGGGCTGCTGGTGGCGCTCTCGGTGGCGGTGGAGGTCGCCTCGGGGGTTTCAGTCGCCTCGCTCGTGCTTTCCTTTGCTGCTTCCTTCGCAGCGTTCTGCGCGTTCAGGAGCTTGAAGCCGTCCTCGGCGTCGGTGCCCACGGCGATGGTGTAGGTCGCCTCGGAGCTGACCGGGGTGCCGTCAGCAAGGGTTGCGGTGGCGCGGAAGGTCAGCTGGTAGATACCCTTGCGGGTGAATGCCCAGCTGAGGTGCTCGTGACCGCCAGCGGTGATGGTGTGCGGTGCGAGCTTGTCGTTGGTGCTGAAGACGCGCGGGTTGTCGCGGCCGGATTCGGTGAAGACTTCGGCGCGGCCGCCTTCGGGTACGCTGCTGCGCACGAGTTCAAGGTTGATGGTGTTGTCCTTGAGTGCGCCAGGGCGGATTCCTTCCGCACCGAGGCCGGGGTAGAGCAGGCCGCGGGTGCGGGTGGAGGGAATGTAGAAGATGTCGGTGCCTTCGGGGGCAATGTAGTCGTAGCCTGCTACGACGTTGGTGTGTGCGTCCTCGACGTCGGGCAGGTGGAAGACGGTGCGGGCGGGGTTGAATCGTCCCTGCTGGCCGGGGCCGGTGTCTGCGAGGGTGCCGAGGGTGAACTGGTTGCCGTCGAGGAAGGCGTTGAGCATTTCGGTGTGTACGCCCGCGATGACGTAGTCACCTTCGTAGTTGACGTAGGTGCGCGACTCGGTACCTGCCTGGGCGCTGGCCTGGTTTTCCTGCGCCTGGTTTTCCTGCGCCTGTGCGGCGGTGAAGGTGTCGACCTGGGGGAGGGCGAGGGGTGCCCCGAGTGCGAGGGTGCATCCGAGGGTGGTTGCGCTGAGTAGGCTCAGGGGTTTGGTGCGTCCTTGCATGGTGGCTCCTTGGATGACTGCTCGTTGGCTGGC
>NZ_CALJRY010000176.1 GCF_937976295.1 uncultured Rothia sp.
CCCGCACACCCCACCGACGCCCAGCGCCCCCTGCTCACCGACGAGCAGCTCGCACACCTACCCGCCAACCACCCCCTGCGCGCAGGCACCGCCGCCGACTCGCCCATGCTCCGCGCCCTCACCGGCCGCCCCTCCAGCCACCGACCCGTCTGGTTCATGCGCCAGGCAGGCCGCTCCCTGCCCGAATACCGCCAAGCGCGCGAAGGCATCCCCATGCTGGACGCATGCCTCACCCCCGACCTCGCCGCAGAAATCACCGTGCAGCCCGTCCGCCGCCACAAGGTCGACGCCGGCATCTTCTTCTCCGACATCGTCATCCCCATGAAGCTCGCGGGCGTCAACGTCGACATCGTGCCCGGTCGCGGCCCCGTACTCGACCAGCCCGTACGCACCCTCGACGAGGTGCGCGCCCTACCCGAGCTCAAAGACAACGACCTCAACCCCATCCGCGAAGCCGTCGCCGCCACCGTAGAAATGCTCGGCGACACCCCGCTCATCGGCTTCGCCGGAGCCCCCTTCACCGTCGCCGCCTACATGGTCGAAGGCGGCCCCTCCCGCGACCACCTGCGCCCGCGCACCATGATGCACGCCGACCCCGCCGCCTGGCACGAACTCGCCGCCTGGGCAGCCCGCACCGCAGGCCAGTTCCTGCGCGCACAGATCGAGGCGGGCGCATCGGCCGTGCAGCTCTTCGACTCCTGGGCAGGTTCCCTCGGCGAAGGCGACTACCGCCGCTACGTGCAGGCGCACTCCGCAACCGCCCTCGATATGGTGCGTGAATACGGTGTGCCGCGCATCCACTTCGGCACCGGCACCACCGCGCTGCTGCCCGCCATGCACGAAGCCGGCGCGGACGTCATCGGCGTGGACTACCGCCTGCCGCTGTCCGCAGCGAACACCCTGCTCAACGGCGCCGTACCCCTGCAGGGCAACATCGACCCGGCACTGCTCGCCGCAGGTAGCGAAAACCTCTACGCACACGTAGACGAAGTGCTCGCCGAAGGCAACGCCGCCCCCTCGCACGTGGTCAACCTCGGCCACGGCGTACCCCCGACCACCGACCCGCAGGTGCTCACCGACCTCGTGGCATATATCCACGAACGCACCGCGCAGGCATAGGATAAATAACGATAAATAGACGGCGCAGATGCCGGACACCCTCTGGCATCTGCACCGAACATCTGCACCCCGAACCAACCACCACGCCCGTTACCGCAATGGGCAACTCCACTGCAGGCAGACCAAAGGAGAACCACCA
The DNA here is from genome assembly GCF_937976295.1 of uncultured Rothia sp. Taxonomy (GTDB): domain Bacteria; phylum Actinomycetota; class Actinomycetes; order Actinomycetales; family Micrococcaceae; genus Rothia. The sequence goes on from NZ_CALJRY010000176.1 coordinate 1,259, forward strand.
TGGGCCACACCAACCAGGCACCGTACCGCACCGCACAGGTCAGTTCCTCCGCCGCGCCCCAGGCCGCACGAGCATTCACCCGCAACGAGAAGGTGCCCACCGCCATCGTGATCGGTGGCGGCCCCTCCGGCCTCATCTCCGCACGCCGCCTCGCCGCAGCCGGCATGCGCGTCACCCTGCTCGAGCAGAAGCACCACCTCGGCGGTGCAGTTGGTGCCCACGAAGTTGGCGGCCTGCTCCTAGACTCCGGCGCCGAATCCTTCGCAACCCGCAGCCCCATCGTCAGCGACCTCGTCAAAGAACTCGGCCTGGGCGACAAAATCGTCACCCCCAACTCCTACGGCTCCTGGCTGTACCTGCCGCAAGGCGCCCGCCGCACCCCCAGCACCGGCATCATGGGCATCCCCGGCAACGTCAACGACAAGTCCCTCATTCCCGTCATTGGCAAGAACGGTCTGCGCCGCGCCCAGGTGGACAAGTTCCTGCCCGTCTCCGCCGGTGAAAACGCGAAGACCCTTGGCGAGCTCGTGCGCATCCGCATGGGCCAGAAAGTGCTCGACAACCTGGTCGCCCCCGTCGTCTCCGGCGTGTACTCCACCCACCCCGACAAGCTCGACGTGGACGCCACCATCCCCGGCCTGCGCGCGGCACTGCGTAAGCACCGCTCCCTCTCCGCAGCAGCGGCAGCCTTCCGCTCCGCAGCACCGGCAGGCTCTCAGGTGGCAGGTATCGTCGGCGGCATGAACCAGCTCTCCGAACGCCTCGTCGAGGAGCTCTACGCCGCCGGTGTTCGCATCGTCACCGGATTCGACGTCATCGCCGTAGACCGCGATGAATCCACCGGCCAGTGGTTCATCATCCAGCGCCACACCACCGACGGCGAAAACACCCCCCTCTACGCCGACTACCTGGTAGTCGCCACCGACGGCCCGACCGTAGCCCGACTCATTGGCCCGCACGTCTCCACCGCGCTACCCGCCCTGGAACCCGGCCCCGAAGTCGCACTCGTCACCCTCGTCGTTGACGCACCCGACCTGAATAAGCACCCGCGCGGCACCGGCCTGCTCGTCTCCGAAGAAGCAACCGCCGTCCGCGCCAAGGCCCTTACCCACGCCACCGCCAAATGGCAGTGGGTCGCCGACGCCGCAGGACCCGACCGCCACGTCGTGCGCCTCTCCTACGGCCGCGGCGGTGAAGACGCCCGCTTCTCCGAAGTGGCGCTCGCCGACGAACAGCTCATCACCCTCGCCCTGCGCGACGCCACCCGCATGATGGGCGTCGCCCTCACCCGCCGCAACCTCATCGACGCGGACGTGGTGCGTTGGCGCGGCGTACTGCCCGCCTCCACCCCCGGCCACCGCAAGCGCGTGCAGGATTTCCGCGACCGCGCCAGCGAACTGGGCACCCTCAGCACCGTCGGCTCCTGGGCCGCCGGATCCGGCCTGGTCCTCACCGTCAAAGACACCTACGAGCAGATGGACCAGCTAATCTACCACGCCGCGCAGAACTGGGAAGGCGTCACCTCCCCGAAGAGCGCACCCGCGAAGTAACCAGACCAAAAAATTGAGAAAACGCGCAGCAACGGAAGCCGCGCCTCCAGCACAGCGAACCCTCGCTGAAGAAAGGAACACACAATGTCTCACGATCACGCAGCACACGGCCACGGCGGCGCACACGGTGCACAGGGCCAGGGCGGCTACACCCACCCCGGCCACGGCTACGGCGGCGCACCCAAGGGCTACGCAGTCCAGCACTCCGCAGCTGACGAAAACCGCCGCGGCCGCGAAGAAGGCGAAACCCTGCACTACGCCCTCTACACCGTCTTCGCACGCTCCGGCGCGCGCCCCGCAGAAGCAAACACCGACGAAGCACGCGCAGAATTCGAGAAGGTCGCCGAGCAGCTCGCAGCCGACGGCGTGACCCTGCGCGGCATCTACGACGTCTCCGCAATGCGCGACAACGCAGACATCATGATCTGGACCCACGGCGAGAGCCCCGAAAAGCTGCAGGCAGCAGTCCGCAAGATCCGCCGCACCGCACTCTTCGCAGGCACCACCATCGTCTGGTCCACCATGGGCGTACACCGCGAAGCAGAATTCACCCGCAACCACGCACCCGCCTACGCACGCGGCAAGGCACCCGAAGCATGGGTCTGCGTCTACCCCTTCGTACGCTCCTACGACTGGTACTACATGAACCCCGAACGCCGCGCAGAAATGCTCAAGAACCACGGCATGAAGGCAATCGACTTCCCGCAGATTCTGGCAAACACCGTCGCAACCTTCGGCATGAACGACTACGAGTGGGTCCTCGCCCTCGAAGCACCCGAACTCGTTGACCTCGTCGACATGATGCGCCACTTCCGCAACACCGAAGCACGCCTGCACGTGCGCGAAGAAACCCCCTTCTACACCGGCCGCCGCATCGGCGCAGACGAAGTGGCAGAGGTTCTGGCGTGAGCCATCAGCCGAACAACGGCGTAACCCTCAACGGCACGCTCCTGCCGGACGATGTGGTACCCAACCGCACCGACCCGGCAAACACCGCCTCCAACGGCCCCGCCGCGCTCAACGAGCAGACCCTCGGCGACTACCGAAGCGAACGCAGCATCACCCGTGAACGTGCCGAAGAGGCACGCCCCTACGACCTGGTGATTCTCTCCTCCTTCGGTGGCCCCGAGGGGCAGGAGGACGTCATCCCGTTCCTGCGCAACGTAACCGCTGGCCGCGGCATCCCGGACGAGCGCCTCGAAGAGGTCGCCACCCACTACCGCGCCAACGGCGGCGTCTCGCCCATTAACGAGCAGAACCGTGCCCTGCTCGCCGCACTGCAGCAGGCGCTTGCCGAGCGCGGCCCGCACATCCCGATCACCTGGGCGAACCGCAACTGGAAGCCCTACGTGAAGGACGTGCTCGCCGAAGCCTACGAGAACGGCCACCGCAACGTGCTCGTGCTGGCGACCAGCGCCTACCCCGGCTACTCGAGCTGCCGCCAGTACCGTGAAGACTACGGCATGGCGATTGAGCAGCTCGGCCTGGAAGGCCGCGTGCACGTGGGTAAGATCCGTCAGTTCTTTGACGTGCCCGGCTTCTCCCGCGCTTTTGCCGACGGGCTGAAGGACGGGCTCGCCACGGTGCGTGAGCAGCTTGCCGCACGCGATAGCGGTTCGCTCAACCCGCGCCTGCGGATTATGTTCTGCACCCACTCGGTGCCGACCTCCGCGGCGAACGAGGCAGGTCCGCGCGGCGTGAACTACGAGGGCGGCTCCGCTTACGTGGAGAAGCACCTGCAGGTCGCTCGTGCCGTGCTTTCGCTGGTGCGCGATGAGGCTCCGCAGCTTCTGCAGAACGTCGAGTGGGAGCTGGTGTACCAGTCCCGTTCCGGCCCGCCGTCCATGCCGTGGCTCGAGCCGGACGTCAACGACGCCCTGGAGGCGCTACCCACCCCCGCCAACCCGGCGGAGGACGGCGAAGCCCCCGTGGAAGGCGTCGTGCTGGTGCCCCTCGGGTTTGTCTCCGACCACATGGAAGTCAAGTGGGACCTGGACACCGAGGCGCTGGACACCTGCGAGCGCCTGGGCGTGGTCGCCGTGCGCACCCCCACCCCCGGCACGCATCCGGCGTACGTGGAGTCGCTGCGCCGCCTGATTGAGGAGCGCGTGGAGAACGGCGTTTCAGCCGACCTGCGCCCCGAACGTGAGAGCGTCCTCGCCCCGAGCGCAAGCGGCCAGTACGGCTGGTTCGACGAGTGCGAACCGGGCTGCTGCAAGCCCGGTCGCGGTGCGCCGAAGCCGGTGGTTGCAGAATACGCGCCCGCCGTTTCTGAGGACGCCACCTCTGCCGCAACCGCTGCCGAAACCCCCGCCAGCCGCTCCGGTGGCTGCGGCTCCGGCGGATGCTGCTCCCACTAACACCACCCCTGTAGCTCCGGCTCGCCCCAATACCCTTTGACCAGGGGACGCGGGCGGGTCGGAGCGCACGTGCCTACGGGCTATCACACACGTCACCGACAAGGAGAGATATGAGCCATCACGAGTACATCTTGGGCACCCGCGGGTCTGCTCTCGCCCTGACCCAAAGCCGTATTGCTGCTGAAACCGTCACCTCCCTCTACACCGAACACCAGGCACATCACGGTGTTGCAGATGCTGACGGCGCCGCAGATGCCGAGGTCGTGGACTTCACTCTGCGCACCGTCAAAACCGAAGGTGACGTGCTCACCGGACCCCTGGCAACCCTCGGCGGCACCGGCGTATTCGCGGCGGCACTGCGCCAGCGTCTGCTCGACGGTGAGAACGCCTCCGAAGAAAACCGCGTGGACATGGCAGTACACTCCCTCAAGGACCTGCCCTCCGCACCCTGCCCCGGCCTAGTCATCGCCGCAACCCTCAAACGTGAAGACCCCCGCGACGCCCTCGTAGCACGCGACGGCCTGACCCTCGACACCCTGCCCACCGGCTCCCGCGTGGGCACCGGCTCACCCCGCCGCGCCGCCCAGCTGCGTGCGCTGCGCCCCGACCTTGAAATCGTGGACATTCGCGGTAACGTGGGCACCCGCATCGGCCGCGTGAAGGGCCTTGAAGAGCATGCCGGCAAGCAGGTCGTGCTCCGCCAGAACGCTGAAACCTCCGAACGAGCCGATCACGGTGTAGGCACCGAACGCAGCGGCGACTGCGACGCCGTGGTGCTCGCTGTCTCCGGCCTAAAGCGCCTGGGCAAGGAAGAACTCATCACCGAGTACCTTGACCCCACCCGTATGTTGCCCGCCCCCGGTCAGGGTGCGCTCGCCCTGGAAGTGCGCGAAAGCGAGTTCGAGAACCCGGACCCCGCCGCGCTCGCCGACCCCGAGGTGGCGCGCCCGGTCCGTGCCCTCGGCCGCGCCCTGCTTGCTGCAAACCACCACGAAACCCGCCTCGCCGTCAGCGCCGAACGTGCCCTGCTGCGCCGCCTCGAAGCCGGATGCGCCGCGCCCATCGGTGCGTACGCGCAGGTGGTTGAGGGTGACCTGGTGCTCAATGTTGTGGTGGCCTCCCCGGACGGCACCGACATGCTGCGCCACACCTCGGCAACCGCCGAACTGGATGTGCCCGGCGCCGAACGCCTGGGCGTGCGTGTAGCGGAAGACCTGCTACAGATGGGTGCCGCCGCCCTTGCCGGATTGGATCTGAAGTAGGCGTCATGTCTGCCTCGTGTTCTGAACCTCGGCTGGCTGATACCCCGCCTGCTGAATCCCCGCGCACGGTTCTGCTGACCCGCTCCGCCGCGCAGGGTGCCGCCTTCGCACGCGCCCTCGCCGAGGAATGCGCGCAGAACGGGTCGGGGGAGTGCCTGGTACTCTTCGCCCCGCTGCAACAGGCACGCACCGTCGAGCCGGGCGAAGACCACGCCGCCGCGCTGGAGGCGCTCGCCTCCGGTCACTACGCGTGGGTGAGCTTCACGAGCGCCAACACGGTTCGCGCCTGCGCCGAGCTGTGGGGTGACCAGTTCGCCCGCGCCTGCGCGAGTGGGGGAGTGCGCATCGCCTGCGTGGGTGCGGCAACCGCCCGCGCCGTGCATACCCAGCTGGGGTTGGGCACGGATTTTCAGCCGCAGGTGCAGAACGCCGCCGGTATGCTTGCGGAGTTTGAACAGCCTGCCGCTGATGCTGCCGCCGTGCTGGTTCTGGAAGGCTCCAACGCCCGCCCGACCCTGCGTGAAGGCCTCAAAACCCTGGGTTGGGATAGCCGCCGCTGCGTGCTCTACGACATGATGCCCGCCGAGCAGGTGGCACCCGGCGAGCTGAGCCTCAGCGCCGCCCGCGCGCTCGTGCAGGGGAATGCCGTAGATGCCCACGCCACCGAAACCCCCGCGCCGGATGTGCTGGTGGTGACCGCCCCCTCCCGCCTGCACGCCCTGCTGGACGGCACCCCCGCGCTACCGCCCGAATCTGTGCCGCCGGTGGTGGCGATTGGGGCGAGTACCGCCTCCGCATGCCGCGCCCTGAACCTGCGCCACGTGCAGGCCGATTCGCCCTCCCCGCAGGATTTGGCGCGCGCCGCTACAGCTCTCATGTAGGCGCGTCCTTCATCTAAGACTTCACATTATTTCGCAAGAATTTTCAGGAGAGATCATGAACCTCACCCGCCGCCCGCGCCGCCTGCGCACCACCGCAGCCATGCGCTCCCTCGTCGCCGAGACCACCCTGCGCCCCTCGCAGCTGATTCAGGTGTTCTTCGTTCGCGACGGCATCGACGAGCCGCAGCCGATTCGTTCCATGCCCGGCCAGTACCAGCACACCCTGGAGAGCATCATCCCCGCCGTGCGTGAGGCGTACGAGGCGGGCATCCGCTGCATTGACCTGTTCGGCATTCCCCGCGATGAGGATAAGGACGAGGTCGGTTCGACCGCCTGGGATCCGCAGGGCATCCTGAACCGTGCGATTGCGGTGTGCCGTGAGGAGTTCGGCGACGACCTGGTGGTTATGGCTGATACCTGCCTGGATGAGTTCACGAGCCACGGTCACTGCGGCGTGCTGGTTGATGACGGCCACGGCACGCTCGTGGTGGATAATGACGAGACTGTGGAGCTGTACTGCAAGATGGCGGTTTCGCAGGCGCGTGCGGGTGCGCACACGGTGTCCCCGTCGGGCATGATGGACGGCCAGATTGCGGCGATGCGTGCCGCCCTGGACGAGGCTGGCTTTGAGGACGTGTCGATTCTGGCGTATTCGGCGAAGTACGCTTCGGCGTTCTTCGGCCCGTTCCGTGACGCGGTGGAGTCCAGCTTCACGGGTGACCGTAAGACCTATCAGCAGGATCCGGCGAACCGCCGCGAGTCGCTGCTGGAGGTGCGCGCTGACCTGGAGGAGGGCGCGGATATGGTGATGGTGAAGCCTGCCGGTAGCTACCTGGATATTGTGCGTGAGGTGGCGGAGTTTTCGCCGGTGCCGGTGGCGGCGTATCAGGTGTCGGGTGAGTACGCGATGATTGAGGCGGCTGCGGCGAACGGCTGGATTGACCGTAAGGCTGTGGTGTTGGAGTCGCTGCGTTCGATTCACCGTGCCGGTGCGGACGTCATCTTGACCTATTACGGTACGGAGGCGGCACGCTGGCTCCGCGAGCTGGATGCCTAACCCCTCCCTCCCTCTGGACGCCGAGAAGCCACATGTGTTTCGAAAAGCCACATCTTTGGTGGCTTCTCGAAACACATGTGGCTTTTCGCCGTTTATGCTTGTTCTTCGCTGACTGGCTTGTACCCGAGGGAGGTGCACACAATGTTGCCGTTGGTGAAGTATTCCGCGAGCTTCTCCCGGTCGGCGGGGGAGCGCAGGTCCGCCCAGCGTTCCTGCTCCAGGTAGAACGCAACCTGGGAGGTCAGGCAGACGACGCGCTCATCGTGCACCGCCACAATATGCCTGCGCAGCCACGGCATGCGCTGAGCGAGGTTCGGCGGGATCTTGGACGGCACCTTGATTTCTATCTGCCATTGCGACGGCTCGTAGAAGGTCGGCTTGATCTGTTCGGGGTTCTTCGGGAAGACGCAGAACTCCTCAATATCGGCGTAACTGTACTTCTTTGCGGGCAGGAAAAGCCGCCCGACGTAGAACGAATCGGGGTTGAACAGCAGGTATACCTTCAAATAATGCCAACGCAACGCTAACGCTGCTGAGGCGGTAACAGCCAGCATGATTGAGGCGCCGCCAATAGGTATCGGCGGGGTATACAGAATCTCCAAACCGACCAGCGAGTAGAGGAAGACGACGATTGCCAGCACCAGCGCCACCACCACGGTCACGCACAGCCCCAGGTAGAGTCTAGGCGTCCTACGCACTGGTTTAGCTTGGGGATGAGCGTCCCGCGGAGTAAAGAATGCGTCAACGCGGTTCAACATTTCGCCCAAGACTCGTGGCATGCCTGCGGTGTGGTTATCGAGGTTGAAGTAGCGGGAGCTACGCCAAATGAAGCGGCTCCAGCACGCACCCAGATAGACCATGTAGAACGGCAACACTAGTGCCGGTAGCAGGATGCCGTCACGGGCAATGTCCTTGTACAGCAGAAAAATGGACCGTGCGACAAAGCAAGCCCACACGTACATAACGGCGTGCATCCACGCCTCAAACTTGGATACGCCAGAAATGCTGTCGAGTTCTTTCCTGGCGCGGGTGAGGTTGGAACGCAGCTTATGTTTGGGGAGCGGGTCGCCGTCCAGGGAGCGGCGTTCGGCATACCTCATCGCTTTGTCTACGGGAGAGCCCTTGTAGAAAACGTGCAGCCGCCTCGCTTCTTCCTTGCTCATGGTTGAGGAGTAGGCGATATCGACTGCTACGCACACCACCAAGTACAGCAAGAAGGCGATGAGCCATATGTAGCGTACCGGCTCTAGGGGTATCCCCAAAGCGCTTAGCTCCATGAGTTGGTCCTCTCTACGGGGTATCGGTGATGGTGTGTCTATGGTGCTCAGAAGCCACATGTGTTTCGAAAAGCCACGTCTTATGTGGCTTCTCGAAACACAT
>NZ_CALJRY010000177.1 GCF_937976295.1 uncultured Rothia sp.
CTTGGACAGTCTCCACTTCCTCGTGATGCTTACAGAATAACGCATTAATGCGCGGTAGAGCTTTCTATGACGCTATTTCTTACGTTCTGCGCATCACATTCTTTGGGTGCGAAAAGATTTTTTGGAGGATTTTGGGGGTGATCCTGCAGGGTCTAGGCGGGTGCATTGAGTGCCTTTGGGGCAGCTTTCAGGGTGGAACAAAAATATTTTAAAAAAATTTTACGAGCACAAAAACCCCGGAATTATGCGGCACAACGGGGTATCCAGGAGTCTTCCGGAGGCGCTTTCAGGCTAATTTCGAGTTTTTCGGCTTGCACGCTCCGAAGGACATCCGTATAGTAGTACCTGTTGCCGCGACGGGTTGAAGAAATCCGAAGCGAGGAACATGCGCCTGTAGCTCAACGGATAGAGCATCTGACTACGGATCAGAAGGTTGGGGGTTCGAATCCCTTCGGGCGCACCAACGATCCCCGGTTCTTCGGAACCGGGGATTTTTTGTGTCTCCAGAAATACGCTCGGAAAGTGCCTCGTCAAAAGTGCCGGGTACAACCCAAGCCACCGCGCTCACGACAGGCGGCGCGGCGCGCAGAAACCACAGCTCATAGAGATACCTATATAGAGGTGCGGCGAATATAGAGGTGAAGCAAGGACGCTCCACAACTACCCCATCCGCACACAACAACTGCACCCAACAACTGCGCCGAAAGTGCGCCTCAACCTGTGAATCCGCAGATTTACGCTCCCAGATGACGTGCTCCGGGGCACACCCGCCAAAAAACGCCTACGATGGAAAGAGGACCCTCCACGCATAGGTTGGAGAGTAGACAACGCGAAGGAGCACTATGGCACAGCTATCCATTCCGCAGTCCCTGATAGGTGCGCTCATCGATATTGCTGATTTGGGAACGCTCGATTACTTCCCGCCCACCGAACGATGCGCCCACTGGTCCCTCTATGACGCGCAACGCCAGGAGCTCCTCTGCCCCTGCGCACCCGCCGCCAACACCACCGTAGAAAAGCTCTTTGAGGCCGCGGCGAAGATTCTCTACGAGAATTTCCCCCGATATATCGATTCTCCCGAGGAGATTATTCCTTATACCTCCCGCCAGGAACTCGTTGCCGCCCTACGCCGCGGCGATGAGGAGCTCGGCGGCGCTAAGCCTCGTGACGAGGAACAGAACGACCTGCAGGTAACCAAAGCTACCGCAGAAACCACAGCAGACTCCATGGCTGAGGCTCCCGATGTAGAGGCCAACGAGGGTGCAGTTCGTGAGGATGCCACGGTTAGCGCAACCGCCGCTCCCAAGCCCGCTGCCCCGAAGCCTGCAGTACCGAAGCCCGCAGCGCCGAAACCTGTGCCTTCCCCCGCGCTCTTTGCCGCCCGCGCGGCACAGGCACCCATCCCGGCTCCCGGCTCGGCACCCATCCCAGCTCCCAGCATGCCGGAAGAAGTGAGCATGCCGGAGGAAGCATCTGTGGAAGCACCCGCAGAGGCAGCAGCAAAAAAGACGGTTCCTGTACCGACCCCCGCCACGGTTACCCCTGAGATCGGA
>NZ_CALJRY010000178.1 GCF_937976295.1 uncultured Rothia sp.
TACTCCCCGCGCGTTGAGGGTGTTCACCTGCGCTTCGGTAGCGTCGCACGTGGTGGCCTGCGCTGGTCCGACCGCCGTGACGACTTCCGCACCGAGGTTCTGGGCCTGGTCAAGGCACAGATGGTGAAGAACGCTGTCATTATCCCCACCGGCGCGAAGGGTGGCTTCTACCCCAAGCAGCTGCCCGACCCCGCAGTGGATCGCGACGCATGGATCACCGAGGGCCGCGAGTCCTACAAGGTCTTCATCGGCTCCCTGCTGGACGTCACCGACAACCTCTCCGTTGGTGCTGACGGCTCTGAGACCGTTGTCCGCCCCGAGGGTGTTGTGGCACGCGACGCTGACGACTACTACCTGGTGGTTGCAGCGGATAAGGGCACCGCAGCATTCTCCGACACCGCAAACGCAATCAGCCTGGAGCGCGGCTTCTGGCTGGGCGACGCCTTCGCATCCGGCGGCTCCGTCGGCTACGACCACAAGGCAATGGGCATCACCGCACGCGGTGCATGGGAGTCCGTCAAGCGTCACTTCGCTGAGCTCGGTCACGACGCTCAGACCGAAGAGTTCACCGCAGTCGGCATTGGCGACATGTCCGGTGACGTGTTCGGTAACGGTCTGCTCCGTTCCAAGGCAACCCGCCTGGTCGCAGCATTCGACCACCGCGACATCTTCCTGGACCCGAACCCCAACGCGGCAGCGTCCTTCGACGAGCGTCAGCGCCTGTACGATCTGCCCCGTTCCTCGTGGCAGGACTACAACCGCGACCTGATTTCCGCCGGTGGTGGCGTGTACTCTCGCGGCCTGAAGTCCATTGAGATCACCCCCGAGGTGCGCGAGGTTCTGGACCTGGACGAGTCCGTCACCGAGCTGGCACCGACCGAGCTGATTTCTGCCATCCTCAAGGCGCCGGTCGACCTGATTTACAACGGTGGTATCGGTACCTACGTGAAGGCTTCCACCGAAACCAACGCACAGGTAGGCGACAAGGCTAACGACGCACTGCGCGTCAACGGCAAGGACCTGCGCGCCAAGATTGTTGGCGAGGGCGGTAACCTCGGCTTCACCCAGCTGGGTCGTATTGAGGCTGCGCGCAACGGCGTCATCCTCAACACCGACGCAATCGACAACTCCGCAGGTGTGGAAACCAGTGACCGCGAGGTCAACATCAAGATCCTGGTGGACCGCCTCGTGGCTCGCGGTGAGCTCTCCAGCGAAGAGCGCGCCTCCTTCATCGAGTCCCTGCAGGACGAGGTGGGCGGCAAGGTTCTCGAGACCAACGTCAACCAGAACGTGCTGCTACAGGGTGAGTTCCACGGTTCCTTCCTGGGTACCAACCTGTACAAGCGCCTCATGCACGACCTGGAGGAGCACGCCGGCCTGAACCGCGCCGTCGAGTTCCTGCCCACCGACGAGGAGCTGGATATTCGCCTGGAGACCACCGGTGACCGTCTGACCCGCCCCGAGCTGTCCGTCCTGGCTGCGTACGTGAAGATTTACCTCACCCACGCACTGGAGCAGACCGACTTCGCGGACGACCCCTACCTGGAAGGCGTTCTGCGCAGCTACTTCCCGGCAGCACTGGTTGAGCGCTTCGGTCAGCACCTGGACTCGCACCCGCTGCGTAAGGAAATCATCTGCACCCGCGTCGCTAACGACCTGGTCAACATCGGCGGTATCACCTTCGCATACCGCGTGATGGAGGAGTTCAACGTCGGCATCGATTCCGTCGCACGCGCCTTCATTGTTGCACGCGAGCTCTTCGAGCTGGGCACCGCAGCTAAGCTGCACCGCGAACTGTCCCCGAAGACCCCGCTGGATGCATGGTTCACCGTTCTGCGCGACAACCAGCGCGTTCTGGACCGTGCCGTCCGCTGGTTCATCACCGAACGCGGCGTGGTCGCTGGCACCAGTATCTCCGAACTGCTGGAGACCTTCGGCTCCGTTGTCGAGATGCGCCACAACCTGCCCGAGTACCTCTCCGGCACCTCCCGCGAGCGTGTTCGTGCAAAGCGCGACGCAGGCGAGGCATGGGGCCTGCCCGAGGAACTCATCGTCATCTGGATTCGCGGCTTCGAGGGCTACGCCCTGCTGGACGTCATCCGTTCGGCACGCGACCATGACTTCGAGGCAACCTCGCTGGCACCGGTCTACTTCGCAACCTACGACCGCTTCAAGGTGGACGAACTGCTCGGCCTCATCTCTGAGCTTCCCCGTAGCGACCGCTGGGAGATTCTGGCACGTCAGGCACTGCGCGGTAGCCTCTACGAGACCGCTGCAGAGCTGGCACTGTCCGTGGCTGAGGGCGCGAAGGGCGACTTCTCCACTGTTGACGGCGCCCAGAAGGCACTGGATACCTGGGTTGAGGAGCACCCGACCCGCGTGGGCAACATTGACCGCATCTTGAAGGAGATTGGCGAGGCCGCTCCGGACGTCACCGGTCACCCGCGCCTGGCTGTGGTGTCCGTAGCACTGCGTATTCTCTCGAGCGCATCCTAAAAAGCTAAGGCCCGTTAGGGTTGCTTAGAGCATCCCGGTTCTCTCCGGTTGGAGGGGCCGGGATGCTTTTGTGCAGGGGCACTCTGTGCAGGGACATTCTGTGCGGGGATGCGTTGCTTGGGGACACCCTTCTCAAGGTTATTGCACCCTGCGCATATTGCGCAGAATGTTGCTCTCACTAGGTATTTTGTGTTTTTGTGTGACACACATTATCTGGGTGTGTCCTAAATCCCTTCAAATATCAAGTAGAGGGTTAAGGAAACCAGAGGTTTTGGTTGATATATGCCGTATATTGATTCTCGGCGGCATCACAGTAAGCTCACCGTAAGCCAAAGGGACCCGGCACCATCGTCATGACGAATCCCCACCCTGCGGTATGTGAGGCGGTGCTACCATTCAAAAACACACTGCCCTAATCTTTACGATTATCGACTGAAAGTCTGCAAGATTGTCTACCAACCACGGTGCTGAGGAAAAAAGCAACAGCGCATGGCGCCTCCTCATTAACTTTCTGCTTTACGTCTCTCCGGTCGCACTGCTGACCACCGTCTTCCCCATCGTCACCCCGACCATTAACCGGTACAACCTCGATGGTGTGCCCCTAATCCAGGTCATCCTTGCGGCATCCATTACCGTTCCCTGGCTCAGCCAGGCGGCCTGCCTGCCCCTTTACCGTGCTATCCAGATGGAGCACAAGAAGATTGAGGACGCCCGCCAGGGCCTGCGTATCCATGCTGAAACCCTTGAGCACCAGCTCAAGCGCGCCGAAGCACGTGCCGTACGCGCACGCATGTCCGAACCGCAGTTCCAGGACATTACCGACCTGACCGCGTTCACCCGCAACTGGCTCTACCTCTTCGTCATGACCATGCCGCTGGTACTGCTCTTCGCCGTACCGGTCGCCCTCGTACTGCACTGGACCCCGACTGCATTCGGTGCGTTCTTCGTTCTGGGCGTTCTCAACATTGCGTTCGCGCAGCTGCTGGTCATCCCGAACCTCGCGAAGAACCGCATCATCTGGTTCATCGCGTGGCTCGGTTACACCCTTGCCCTGTTCTTCTTCCCCGTCATCTGGTTCCTGCCGCCGCTGGTTGGTTCGCTCATCCTGCTGGCGAGTCTCGGCAAGGACCTGGCGCACCTGCTGCACTTCGCGCGCATCCCGCTCAAGGACATTGCGCTCGACGCCCTGCGCGGCTTCTTCACCGGCTCCATCATCTGGGCTGATAAGTACATGCTCTTCCTGGTCACCGGCGGCGAAATCAACGTCGTGGCAATCTACCTGAGCCTGATCCCCTGCGTTATCGCCTACAACTACTTCTTCGTGGTGGAGGCAGACCGCGTCAACGCAAGCATTCAGCACCTGTGGACCATCTTCGACCGCCTGCCCTACAAGGGTGTTCAGGAGGAGTCTTCCAAGGCTCTGGGCGCTTCTAACCGCGCGATCCGCAACTCCCTGCTGATTTACATCGCCAGCGCCATTGTTACCGGCATCCTGATGTACATCTTCCTGCCGCAGTCCTACCCGCTGGCGCTCTCCGGTCTGGTCGTCGCGTTCCTCTTCGTTGCAGTGGCACTGCTGATCTACCAGATCGAGTACATGACCATGTACGTCACCGTGCAGCTGCTCTCCGCAGCGCACCTGGTGCTGCTCTTCATCTCCTTCATGATCCTGCCCAATGAGACCGGCTACCTGCCCATCATCGTGGGCGAGGCAGTGCTCGTCTTCGCGTGCTACCGCGTCTACCGTCAGGCGTGGGCAGCACCCGAGTACTCCCTCTTCTGGCGTCGAGCCCTCGCCTGGTAAGATCCGCACGGTCCGCGAAAGACACATACGACAATGACTGAACAAATGTACCGAAACCACTACGCGCCGCTGCAGCTTCCGGCTCCCGGCCCCCACTACAGCGACCCCGAATACCCGGACGTTGACGTCGCCATCATCATGGAATCCACCTACCCTTACCTCAAGGGTGGTGTGTCCGCGGTGGTGCACGATATCGTCTGCGAAAACCCGGATCTGACCTACGGCATTATTCACATCGCCTGGGATAAGAACTCCCCCCACGAAGACCTCTACGGCATGCCCGAGAACGTCAAGTGGGTTAAGGTGCTGTACCTGAGCCTGGAAGTCAACCGCGATGCCTTCGCGGAAGCCTGCGACCCCTCCGCACTGCGCATGAAGTTTGCGGAGCGTCAGGCGCTCACCCAGCGCCTTATGGACGGCTTCAGCGCCCTCATCGCCGGCGACGTGAACCCCCTCTGGAAGCTCTACGACGAGGGCATCAACCCCGCAACCCGTAGCTTCAACCTCTTCGGCCTCTTCGGAACCCGCGAGTTCATGCAGGCGATTGCGGGCCTGGGCTTCTTCTCCGAGACGCCCTTCGGTGAGCTCTTCTGGAAGGTGCGCGACTTCGTCTCCATCCTCTTCGCGCTCCTGCACGAGCGGATGCCGCACGCCCGCGTCTACCACGCGCACACCACCGGCTACGCCTCCCTCATCGCCGCCGCAGCCGCACGTGACCACGGCACCAGCTTCCTGCTGACCGAGCACAACCTCTACATTCGCGACACCGTGAACACCAAGCTCGAACGCAATATGGCGAAGCCCGTCACCACCGACTACGCCTTCCTCAACGAGGAGCGTGAGTACCCCGGCCTGGGCCCGGTCACTCTCGACGAGCGTGCCTGGTGTGTCTGGTTCGTGGAAATGGGCCGCTTCTGCTACCCCAGCGCAGACATGGCAACCTACCTGTACCCCAAGGCGCTGGAAGAGGCGCGCGGTATTGGCGCGCCCATCGACCAGATGAACGAGGGCGAGAAGGACCGCGCAATCATTCTGCCCAACGGCATGCTCATTGAGTCCGTGGCGGAAGCCTACTACGCCCGCCAGGCGGCGCGTGCCCGCATCCTCGCTGAGGGTCGCGGCCACGTGTGGCGCTTCGTGTTCATCGCCCGCGTGGTGCCCATTAAGGGCCTGACCGACCTGATTCGCTCCCTCGCGGTGCTGCGCGATCAGGGGCTGGTGAACTTCCACCTGGACGTGCTCGGCCCCAAGGACCACCTGCCCGAGTACTACGAGCTGTGCCTGCGCACCATCGAAGAGCTCAACATGGGCGAGTACATCACCTTCCACGGCACCGTGAACGTGCGTGCGATGCTCGACCGCTTCGACCTGCTACTCATGCCCAGCTACAATGAGGGTCAGCCGATTGTGGCGCTCGAGGCGATGGCTGCGTCCATCCCGCTGGTCAGCACCGACGTGGGCGGTATGTCCCAGCTCATCGACGATGTGCTGGTCGCCCCCGACGGCCACGAAATCGGTAACTGCGGTATCTTGACCATCCCCGGCGATATTCACGGCTTCGCGGCGGCGCTGCGCACCCTCATGGAGGAGCCCAGCATCTACGAACGCTACTGTGTGAACGCCTACGACCGTATCGTCAGCTTCTTCCAGCTGAAACTGGTCATGGACCGCTACAACACGATCTACCGCGAGCTGGGCAAGCTGCCCCCTCGCGATCCCGAATTCGACCCGGAGTACGATGGCGAATAAACTCACCCGCTTAGGCGGACCCGGCAAGTTTGGTGCCTGGGTCCGCTACGGCGGTAAGCCCATTACCCAGCAGCAGCTCGATTTTGCGGTCAAGAACTACTCTGTCGCAATCCTGCAGCCCTGGGAACTGGACGCGGCACGCTACTTGAAGAAGCGTGCACCTCAAATGGTGGTGCTGGCGTATAAGTGCCTGTCCTCCACCCGCTCTTACGAGCCCGGCCCGATTTATTCCTCGGGTGTGTCTTACCCGCTGGCGGTGTCTATGGCGAACTCCGGTAAGGATTTCTTCGCCCACCGCCTTAACGGCGACCGCATCGAGTGGAAGGGCTACCCCAAGCACTTCCAGATGCAGGTGTGGAACGCCGACTACCGTTGGCACTGGGTGGACGCTGTGGTGCGCGAAATGCGCGACTCGCCCTTCGACGGGGTCATGGCGGATAACGACGTGGAGAACGACTACTACGGCCTGAACCTGCCCATTCAGGGCGTGGAGTCCATGACGAAGATCCGCGAACACCTGGATTTTCTGGTCGCGTACGCCGGTATTGAACTGAATAAGATTGGCAAGATTCTGGTGCCCAATATTGCTGAGTCGCGTCTGCGTTACGGCAAGTGGGAGCGTCACAGTGCCTACGGTGGCGGCTTTGAGGAGGTGTGGCTCGGCTGGGGTCCGAACGACTACCTGTCTTCGCCGTACGCCGTGATGCAGGGCCGTGAGATTGCGAACGGCTCGGCGGGCGAGGTGAACCTGGGTGCTACTTTTGCGGGCCTGGGTGGCCGTAGTGCCGCCTCGCAGAAGAAGGTGACGATTCTGCGCACCCCGCTCAGTGACCGCAAGGCTGCGATTACCGGCACGGATGAGAATTTCCTCTACGGTTTGGCGGGCTTCTGGGTGTTTGGTGGAGGCGCTTTCACCGGCATCAGCGCAACCCACCACGACGCCTACGACGAGATCCCGCATGCCCCGGAGCTCTCCTACGACCTGGGGGATCCGGTCGGCGGTATTATCGCTCAGCAGACCGCTCAGACTCGTGCCTTTACGGGCGGTTGGGCTGCCCTGAACACCGGCTCGAAGGATGTGACTGTGAATGTTCCTTCCGGTCTGGTGGATGCAGCGAACCGCCCGGTGCCCTCGAGCTTCACGCTGCGGGCGCATCAGGGTGTGGTGTACCGCCGTAAGGCGTAATTGGCCGCTCATCGGTGGATATAACCTCATAAACAAACCCACCGGCAATATAGCTAAATGGCTATATATACCGGTGGGTTAGTTATATGTGTGTTAGATGAGCTGGGGTAGCCTACTTAGCGGGGTAGGAGGGGACGTCGTAGCCGCCCATACGCTCCAGAACGCGAATCACCTGGCAGGAGTAACCGAACTCGTTGTCGTACCAGACGTAGACAATTGCGGAGTCATCGGTCACCACGGTAGCCAGCGAGTCCACAACACCCGCGGTGCGGGAACCCACGAAGTCGGTGGAAACAGCCTCGGGGGAATCCGAGTAGCCCACCTGGCGGCGCAGCTCGCCGTCGATGGACTCGTGGCGGAACAGCTCGTTCAGCTCCTCAGCGGAACCTGCGGGCTTGGTCAGCTTCACGTTCAGGATTGCCATGGAGACGTCCGGGGTGGGAACGCGGATAGCGTTACCGGTCAGCTTGCCTTCCAGCTGCGGCAGAGCCTTCGAAACAGCCTTCGCAGCACCGGTCTCGGTGATGACCATGTTCAGCACAGCGGAGCGACCGCGGCGGTCACCCTTGTGGAAGTTGTCGATCAGGTTCTGATCGTTGGTGAACGCGTGGACGGTCTCAACGTGGCCGCGCTCAACACCGTATGCGTCATCCAGAACCTTCAGTGCCGGAGTGATCGCGTTGGTGGTGCAGGATGCCGCGGAGAGGATCTTGTCCTCATCGGTGATGACGTTGTCGTTCACGCCGAACACGATGTTCTTCATGTCGCCCTTACCGGGAGCGGTCAGCAGAACACGAGAAATGCCGGGGCGGTTCAGGTGCTGCTCAAGGCCCGGAACGTCGCGCCAGCGGCCGGTGTTGTCCACCAGCAGAGCGTCGTTGATGCCGTACTCGGTGTAGTCAACGGTGGTCGGGTCAGAGGAGTAAATGAAGCGAACCGGAACACCGTTAGCGATGATGGTGCTGTTCTCTTCGTCTACCTCAATAACGCCCTTGAAGGGGCCGTGAACCGAGTCGCGCTCCAGCAGGGATGCACGCTTGACCAGGTCCTGATCGCCGTTCTTACGCACCACAACAGCGCGCAGGTTCAGGCCAGAACCCAGCGGCGAGGAGGAGCGCTCCAGCAGAATACGAGCCAGCAGGCGACCGATACGACCGAAGCCGTACAGCACAACGTCCTGCTCCTTGGGCTGGTCGCCCTGGTGGTTCACGGAGGAACCCAGCTGCTCGGGCAGCCACATGGACAGCTCGGGGGAGCCAGCCTCACGGTGTGCCTTGTGCAGAGCAGCAATGTTAATCGAGCACGCGCCCAGGTTCAGCTCAACCAGGGCGCGAACCAGCTCGAGGGAGTGCGCGGGGTTCAGGGGCGCACCATCGATGTGGGATACGAAATCGTGCAGCTTCAGCAGCTCAATGACAGACTTGTTGACCAGGCTGCGGCCGTGAATGCTCAGCACCACGCCGTTCTCGCGGTGCAGCTTACCGATGAGGGGGATCAGCTCCTCTGCGGTAGCCTCACGGTTAACCCAGGTAGCGGTTGCAGTCGTCACGTATGACCTTCTTCCTAACTTCGTCGTTGGAGGGTGGCGCGACGATGCTGTCGCGTCAATACCTGCCGGGCGTTCAAAGACCCGGCGTCGGTTTAAGTCTAACCCGTGTGAGCCCTTCCAGAGCCTCAAAAGTAGCGATATTGGGGCTAAAAGTCAGAAGAGACAGAAGGCGGTTTGTGAACCCACACGGCAAGCCAACACAAGCCCTCAAAAGGGAAAGCAAAACCACTTTAAATACCCACAAAAACGCACGTCATGACCCGGAAAACATGAGTAGAATTGAAACCATGTTGACTGTAATCGGTGAAGCACTCGTAGACGTCGTCCACCAGCACGACGGAGAAACCCGCGCCTACCCCGGCGGATCGCCCATGAACGTAGCCGTCGGCGCACGCCGCCTCGGCCACCCCACCAACTTCGTCGGCCACTACGGCCCTGACGCCCACGGCAAGAGCATTGACGCGCACCTGGCAGCATCCCAGGTGACTCTGCCCTTCGAGCCGACTGCTGAACGCACCTCCGTCGCCCAGGCAACCATCGGTGCCGACGGCGCAGCAGAGTACGAATTCGACATCACCTGGTCCCTCGACTCCGTCGCCGAGAAGCTCACCGAACTGGCACGCACCTCCGAAGCAGTACACACCGGCTCCATCGCCGCCATGCTCGAACCCGGCGCGCACGTGGTTGCGGCAGCCTTCGAAGCCGCCCGCGACAGCGCCCTGCTCAGCTACGACCCGAACTGCCGCCCCACCCTCATCCACAACGTTGACGAGGGCCGCGCCTGGGCTGAAAAGTTCGTGTCCCTCTCTAGCGTTGTGAAGGCATCCGACGAGGATCTGCAGTGGCTCTACCCCGACCGCTCCCTCGACGACACCGCACGCGCATGGCTCGACCTCGGCGCCGAGCTGATGGTCATCACCCGCGGTGAGGACGGCCCCATCGCCTTCACCAAGAAGTACCCCGAGGGCATCAGCCAGCCCGCACACCGCGTTGAGGTTGCGGACACCGTCGGTGCCGGCGACTCCCTCATGGCGGCACTCATTGCGGGTCTGCTCGACCGCGGTATCGTCGGCCCCGAGGCACGCGCCAAGGTCGCCGCACTGACCGCCGAAGACATCGCTGACCTGCTGCGTTTCTCTGCAACCGCAGCCGGTATTACCGTCTCCCGCGCGGGCGCTAACCCGCCCACCCGCGAAGAACTCGACGCCGTACTCAACGGCTAAATAATCTACGCCTCGCCGGCGGATAGCTCACTCTGTCCGCCGGCGTCGCCGTATCCACCCGCACCCCAACGCTGAGGAACACAATGACCAACATCGGCACCGCACCCCTGCCCCGCGAACCCTACGCGGGCCTGCCCGAACTGCCCGAATTTACCCTGACCTCCACCGACGTTCAGGACGGCGGCACCGCCCCCGAGTGGATGCGCTCCGCCCTCTTTGGCGTGGCAGGCGGTCAGGACCGCTCCCCGCAGCTGTCCTGGAGCGGTTTCCCCGAGGGTACCAAGTCCTTCGTGCTGACCTGCTTCGACCCGGATGCGCCGGTCCCCAGCGGCTTCTGGCACTGGACCGTCTCCAATATTCCCGCTAACGTGACGAGCATTGACACCGGCGCGGATGCACCCGCCGGCGCCCTGACGCACCGCAACGATGCCGGCGTGGCGGGCTTCCTGGGCGCTGCGCCTCCGGCTGGTCACGGCCCGCACCGCTACATCTTCTGCGTCACCGCAGTGGACGTGGAGAAGCTCGATATTGACGAGAACGCCAGCCCCGCCGTCGTGAACTTTAACCTGCTCGGCCACGGTCTGGGCCGTGCGTTCCTGACCGTCACCTACGCGGAACCGGCGGCATAGCGGCATACTGACATAGCGGCACACTCTCACCAGTCCCGCGCTTTATCCACCACTGATACACCCCACCACTGAAGGCAAACACTGCATGATTAAACTCATCGCCAGCGACTTGGACGGCACCCTCATCGGGCACGACTTCCGGTTCCGTCCGCGTACCCTGCGTGCCCTTGAGGCCGCCCGCGCTGCCGGGATCGAGATCGTTTTCGTCACCGGCCGCCCGAGCCGCTGGCTCACGCCCCTGCGCGAGCAGACCGACTTCGACTCCTACGCCATCTGCTCCAACGGTGCCGTGGTGTACCACCTGGGCGCGAACGAGGTGGAAGAAGTCAACGGTGCTGATCCGGCGGTGATTGCCCGTGCTCACGAGCTGCTGGAGCCCATGTTCCCCGACGCCACTTACACTCTCGAAACCGTGGACACCGTCTACATTCAGGGCCCGCACGAAGGCGGTGAGGTGCTTGAGGGTGCCCGCGTGGTGGAGGCGAAAATCGCCGAGGCGCTCGAACGCATCGGCTCAACCCCGGTCATTAAGTATCTGATTCGTGTGCCCGGCATGGACCCGGATATTCTGCAGGCGCGCGTGCATCAGGCGGTGGGTTCGCTGGTGTCGGTGACTCGCGGTGTGGTTGGTGAGCCGCTCGTGGAGATGGGCTCGAAGACCGTGAATAAGGGACGGATCTTGGAGAAGTTCGCGGCGCGCCACGGTATTGAGGCGCACGAGGTGATGGCATTTGGTGACATGCCGAATGATGCGGAGATGCTCTGCTGGGCGGGGGAGAGCTTCGCCATGGCCTCGGGCCAGCCGGCACTTATTGCGAAGGTGGGGCGCACCTGCCCGCCTTTCCAGGAGGACGGTGTGGCGCAGGTGATTGAGGAGATGCTCGCCGAACGCTCCTAGCCGCCTAGCACTAGTTATCTAGCACGAGCCATCCAGTGTTAGCGGCTGGGTGAGCCTCCGCAGACATAGCGCAGACATAACTCAGACATAAAAATTTATGTCTACACATAAAAAATTTGAGTCTAGACATAAAAATTTATGTCTAGACTCAAATTTTTGTGTCTGATTTACATCTGATTTGTGTCTAGACTAAAATTTTTGTATGAACAACGTGGAATGGACCCCCGAATGGCTTGCTGAAACCATCAAACTACTGCGCACTCACGGCAGCGATACGCAGTTTATCGAGGTCAAAAAAGCCCACGGAGGCTACCCCGGAAGCCTAGACGCAACCCTCAGTAGCTTTTCCAATAGTTCCACGGGCGGAATCATTATCTGCGGCCTCGATGAAAATAATGACTTTGCACCTGTAGGTGTATACGACCCCGCAGACCTAGAAAAAACCCTCGGCAACAAGCTCCGCAGGGGCCTCAAACCGCCGAACACCATGGAATCCGGCACCATCCTCTACGAAGACGCCAAAATCTTTGTTGCCGCAATTCCTCCACTGCCTCCCTACGAACGCCCCGCCTACATTGGCGGTAAAGCGTACGTGCGTTCCGGCGATGGCGACCACGAAATGAGCCGCCACGAAACCGACCTGATGGTGGCTCAGCGGACACGCACCGGATTCGATGAGGAGCCGGTGGAATACACCTCCCTGACTGACCTAGACGAAGGCCTCAAAACTGCCTATCTGCGAGACGTACGCGCTAAATCACGCCGCCTTGCTACAAGCTCCGATGAAGAAGTGCTCCGCCGCAAGGGAAT
>NZ_CALJRY010000179.1 GCF_937976295.1 uncultured Rothia sp.
CGGACTCCATGCCGACCACGGTCTGGGTTGCGTCAACGGGGGTGACCTTCACCTTAGAAGCGGAGGTGTCAACGTCGTCGATGGTGGGTGCGTCAACGTCAGCGTTCTTGAAAGTGATCAAGCCGTTAGCCTTCAGCAGCTTCAGTGCGCGTGCTTCGTTCACGGTGTCGTTCGGGATAACAATCTCGCCACCCTGGGGGATGTCAGAGAGGCTGGAGTGCTTCTTGGAGAACAGAGCCATCGGGTAAATCACGGTCGGGCCGACAATCTGCAGGTCCTGATTGGCGCTGACGTTGTAGTTCGACAGGTACGCGATGTGCTGGAAGCGGTTCATGTCGATGTCACCGGCGACCAGTGCGGGGTTCGGCTCGGTGTACGCGCTGAACTCCTTGTACTCAATCTCAATGCCCTGCTTCTTAGCTTCTTCCTGCAGGGTCTTGTTGAACTGCTCAGAACCGACCACACCGATGGTGACCTTCTTGCTGTCGGAAGAGGAGGAGGAGTTGGAGGAACCGCAGCCTGCCAGGCCAAAGACCAGGGGGACGACTGCGAGTGCAGCAGCAAACTTCTTCACGGCTATGAATCTTTCTGTTGAATGATGATGCGTTCCGCCGGGTGCTGACGTTGGTACTAGCACATCCGATGGGAATGATGATGGGACAATTACAGCATGGGCGGGGGCGGGTGTGGAAGTTAAGAGCTATTCATGAGACACAGAACGTCAAGGTCGTCATATTTTGTCATAATTCGTCATGCGGTGATTATTACCGGGCATCAAAGCGTCATTGACGGTGTATCCAGGCACACACACAACGCCGGCCCGGGTACAAAAACCCAAGCCGGCGTCCATATTACTCACCCATTACGGGAGTGCCCACCCGTTACGGGCGGGCGGGCAGTCAACCGGTGCTACTGGCAACCAGTACTACTGATCGAACTCGCCCGAAGCAATCAACTGCTCACGCACCTTACGGCGCAGAACCTTACCCAGCATCGAACGGGGCAAATCATCCACCACCACGATGCGGCGCGGAACCTTATAGCGAGTCACCTTCGAATAGCAGTGCTCACGCAGAGTATGCTCCTGCACCACTCGGCCCGGAGCAGCAACCACAGCGGCAACGACCATCTCACCACCGGCAGGCAGCGGAATACCGACGACCGCCGCATCCGCGACCGTATCGTGCTGCTTGAGGGCGACCTCAACCTCCGTCGGGGAGACGTTGAAACCGCCGGTAATAATGACTTCCTTGATGCGGTCAACAATCTGGATGAAGTAGTCTTCGTCCAGGCGCACAATATCGCCGGTACGCAGCCAACCATCGGGGGTGATGGTCTTCGCCGTCTCATCCTCACGCTTCCAGTAGCCGGCAAAACGCTGCGGGCCCTTCACCCACAGCTCGCCCTCTTCACCCTCGGGCACGTCAGCGCCGGTCTCCGGGTCCACCACACGAATATCGGTGGAGGGGAACGGAACACCAATAAAACCGGCACGGCGAGTGTCATTGAGCGGGTTGCAGGACACCAGCGGCGCGCACTCGGTCAGGCCGTAGCCTTCCACCATGAAACCGCCGGACGCTTCCTCCCACTCGGCAACCAGCTCAGGCGGCAGGTTCATCGCACCAGACACCGCGTAACGGATACCCTCCAGAGACACGCCGCGCTTCTTCGCCTCATCCAAGAGTCGGCGATACACCGGCGGAACCGCAGGAAGAATGGTCGGGCGAGTCTTTTTCATCGCCTTCAAAATCAGGTCCATATCCACGGTCGGGAACAGCACCAGGCGGGCACGGCACAGCGACGCAATAGTCACGCCCAGGGTCATTCCGTAGGCGTGGAACAGCGGCAGAACCGAGTAAATCACCTCGTCATCGCCCGGGTTAATCCACGCCTCACCCATACGGCCGTTAGACTCCAGGTTGCGGTGCGTGAGCATCACACCCTTCGGCAGACCGGTCGTACCCGAGGTGTACTGCAGCAGCGCAATATCGTGCGCGGTCGGGCGGCGATGCGCAGGATCAATACGCTCGCTCTTCACCAGCTGAGCCCACGACACCGTACCCGGAGCAGGCCCGGTCAACTTCTCACGCGAAGCACGCGCACTCTTCAACGGCAGCTTCAGCGCGGTACGCATCAGCGCGGGCATCGCCGAAATCATGTTCACCGAATAAATGTGGTTCGGGCGGATATCCTCCGGAAGACCCGTAATATGCGAGGCGATCTTATCCCACACAATCGCAACCTTCGCGCCGTGATCTTCAAACATGTGGCGCAGCTCAGCACCCGTGTACAGCGGGTTGTGCTCCACCACAATCGCGCCCAGGCGCAGGATCGCGTAAAACGCCGCAATATGCTGGGGGCAGTTCGGCAAAATCAACGCCACACGGTCACCAGCCTGCACGCCAGCCACGCGCAGGCCCTCCGCCGCACGCTCAATCTGATCGCCCAACTCGGCGTAGGTCGTGGTCGCGCCAAAGAACTCCAGCGCCACCTTGTAGGGTACGGTGCGAACCGCCTCGTCAATGAGGTGGCTCAGCGAGGTTTCGGGTAGCTCAATATCGCGTGCCGTCCACGGAGTATAGTTTTTCAACCAGGGGCGATGCGCCAACGGGTACGCGCCAGTGGGTACGCCAGCGGGGGATGCAGGTGCCGCCGCATCCTGCAGGTTCGTGTTCTTCTGAGCCTCAGTCATGCATTGATTGTGCCTTCCCACGCCCTCACTCTTCAACTCAACAGCATTTCCTTCCACGCTGAAAATCACGCCGCACACCCACCCCAGATACCGCAATAAACACCGAAACACTAAGGCACAATCCCACAACTCTGGGATACTTAAGGCATGAGTAAACGACAGCAAGACATCACTGACGAACAGTTCAAGAAGCTCCTCCGCGAAATTTCCAAACGATTCGCTATCGCCGGAGGAGTCGTCATCCTGTTCGGAATGGCCATCATCGCACTTGCTTACCTTCTGGGAGGAGCCCACTAATGCACACCCCGCAGCGCCCCACCGGCGAAACCTTCAACCGCATGATCAACGGTTCCGTCTACATGCCCGATGCCGAATGCGCCGCACAGTTCAAGCGCATCCACGCCGCCACCGTCCTCGCCGAAGAGCATTACGCCCGCGGCGAGCAGGCACAGGCAATGCACGTCTACCGTGAACACCTCGGGCACCTGGGCGAACACGCCCACATCCGCCCCGGCGCACGCTTCGACTACGGCGTGAACACCTACATCGGTGACGGTTCCTTCTTCAACTTCGGCACCGTCTTCCTGGACGTCTGCCCGATCCGCATCGGCTCCACCGTACTGGTTGGTAGCAACGTACAGTTCCTGACCCCCACCCACCCGCTCCACCCCGGCGACCGCGCCGACTACTGGGAAGCAGGCGCACCCATCACCGTTGAAGACAACGTGTGGATTGGTAGCGGCGCCATGATTCTGGGCGGCGTGACCATCGGCAAGAACTCCGTCATCGGTGCAGGTACCGTTGTTACCGAGGACGTTCCGGCGAACTCCCTGGTCGTGGGCAACCCCGGCCGCGTTATCCGCACCCTGGATGAGAATGAGCGCCCCGCACACCCGCACACCTTCTCCGCAGAAGCCCTAGAAGAAGCACGCGCCTTCTACGCTGACCGCAACCGCTAAATCAGCGCCACCCCAGGATTAGATCCAAAGGACTTAATGAACGCACAGAACAACACCCCGCAGCAGCGCCCGGCTGCCGCGGCGTCCACGCCCACCGAAAGTGACCTGTGGGAGGCGGCATTCTCCTCCGACGACCCCACCGTGGTCCTGACCGATGAGGAGCTGAACGCGGCACGCCGCGCCCACGAAAAGGCGCGCGAGTCGAGCTCTTCGGCGCAGTCTTCGGCGCAGGCCTCCGCACAGTCCTCGCAGGATGCGACCCGCCCCCTCACCGAGGCGGCTACCGCAACCCAGCCGATCCTCTCCCCCGGTGCTACCTCTCAGAGCGCAGAATCCGGCGCTAACTTCGGCGAGCCCGGAGACGACAACCTCAGCTGGCTCGACAAGCCCGCAGCCCCCAGCACGGACAACGTACGCGGCGGCGCAACTACCACCCCCGCTACCCCGCCTGCCACCGCTGCAAGCTACGAGGTGCCCGCACCCGCCTCCACGCAGGCTAGCCCCGCGGCAGATGACCACTTCGTCATCCCCACCCCCGCAGGTGATGCCGGCGCCGCTGGCTCGGAGCCCATCCTCACCGCCGCAACCGCGCTGTCCATGCAGAAGAGCCGCTACTCCCGCATGCACCTGCTGCCCGGCCTGCTCGGCTGGCTGATAACCATCTCCCTCATGGACGGTGGTCTGTGGGCTATCCAGTCGTGGCTGACCCTGACCGGTCAGAGCGAGTCCGTCGAGTACGCCTCAGTGGTCTCCCGTCTCTTCAGCGGTGTATCGAATGCCGTGCCGGTCGCGGTGGCGTTGAGCGTGCTCGTCTTCTTCGCCTACCTGGTGGGCGGTTACGCGGCCGGACGCATGGCACGATTCGCCGGCGCGAAGCAGGGCATTGCCGTATGGCTCTGGCAGATTATGGCGCTTATCCTCGGGTCCCTGGCGACCTTCCTCGCGCCTCAGCTGTTCCAGAACGGTGTCGCATCCCTGTCCCTGCAGAAGCTTATTGCGGGCGATTTCGCGAACGGTCTGCTCGCGGTTCTGCTGGTTCTGGCGTTGAGCTTCCTCGGCGCTATCCTCGGTGGCCTGTTGGGACGCCTGTACCACCGCCGCGTGGACAAGTACCCGAGCGACCAGGTGGCACGCGAGGACGCCTAGTCTTCTCAGCGCCCGCGCCTCGTCGCGGTAGGAATAAACCGTACAGAAAACCTCCGGTACCTTACGTAAGGTACCGGAGGTTTTCTTTATGCGAAGCTACAAAGCGTGCGGCCAAGAAGCCACAGCTTAGTGGTCCAGCAGCAGTGCAGGCTCCTCAAGGATCGCCGCCACATCAGCCATGAAACGAGCCGACAGGTCGCCATCCACCACACGGTGGTCAAAGGAACCGCCCAGGGTCGTCACCCAGCGAGGAATGACCTCACCATCAACCACCCACGGCTTCTGCTTGATCGTACCGAAGGCAACAATCGCCACCTCACCGGGGTTAATAATCGGGGTACCCGTATCAATACCCAGCGAACCGATGTTCGTAATGGTCAGGGTGCCGTTCGCCATCTCAGCAGGCTGAGTCTTACCCTCACGGGCGCGAGTGGTCAGGTTGTTCAGCGCAACCGCCAAATCACGCAGGGACAGCTCCTGAGCGTCCTTAATGTTCGGAACCATCAGGCCGCGCGGGGTCGCCGCAGCAATACCCAGGTTCACGAAGTGCTTAATCTGGATTTCGCTATCGGTCCAGGTCGCGTTGACCTGCGGGTTACGCTCAGCAGCCCAAATGACCGCGGCGGCAAGCACCAGCAGCGGGGTGACCTTCACGCCCTCAAAGTGGCGGGACTTCTTCAGACGCTTCACGAATTCCATGGTGCGGGAGGCGTCAACGTCTACGAAGATGGACACGTGCGGGGCGCTAAACGCCGAAGCAACCATCGCCTTCGCGGTAGCCTTACGAACACCACGCACCGGGATGCGCTCAATGCGGTCACCGGGGGTGGTTGCGGGCTGCCAGAAGGGCTGACGGGCGCCGCTATGCTGCACATCGCTCAGGTGCGCCACATAGTTCATGAGGTCCTGCTTGGTCACCTGGCCGCGCGCACCGGTAGCGGTCACGTTCGCCAGGTCAACACCCAGCTCCTTTGCGGCAAGACGCACCGGAGGCGGCGCGAGGGTCGGACGGTGCGGAACCTGCTCGGGAGCCAAAGTCGGCGCGGGAGCCGCTGCGGGGTCGGGTGCCAGACGCTGCACCACCGAGTTCAGCGGGGTGTTCTCCACAAAGCGGGAGGCGCGCTCAGCCAGCTCGCTCAGCAGGCCCTGGTTGCGGTTCACCGGGTCGGTGGGAGTGTGCGCCACGGGTGCCTGAACAGCCGGTGCGACCGGTGCCGCAGTAGCCTGTGCGGGCTGGGTTGCGGAGGCGGGGCGCTTGCGGGCGCGACGCTTCACCGCATCCGCCTTGGGGCCGGAGCCAACCAGCGCGGTGCCGGATTCAGCCTCTGCCGCGGCGGGGGCTGCCGGGGTTGCGGGTGCGTTGTCACCTCCGGAGATGCTGATGATGGGGGTGCCCACCTCAACGGTTTCACCTTCGGCAACGAGCAGCGCCTCGACGGTGCCGGCGAAGGGCGAGGGAAGTTCCACGACGCTCTTTGCGGTTTCAATTTCGACGAGGACGTCGTTGATGGCGACCTCGGTGCCGACTGCTACCTTCCAGCTGAGGATTTCTGCTTCGGTCAGGCCTTCACCCACGTCAGGGAGCGGGAAAATCTGGGACATTTTTACCTCTTACTAGGGCATATACCCTATACGGAATATTCTGTGCGGGCTTACAACCCGCGATAGCGCAACACGCTGATACGTCAGATCAGGGAATGCCTAGTAGTCAAAAGCGCGGTCGACCGCCTCAAGAATACGGTCAATATCGGGCACGTACTCTTCCTCAACACGAGAAACCGGGTACGGCATGTAGTAGCCGCCCACGCGAATCACCGGCGCCTGCAGGCTGTAGAAGCAACGCTCCGTAATCGCCGCAGCCAGCTCACCGCCCATACCACCGAAGGTCGGCGCCTCGTGCGCAATAATCAGGCGGCCAGTCTTCACCACCGAAGCAGCAACGGTCGGCACATCCAGCGGCGAAATCGAGCGCAGGTCAATGACCTCAATCGAGCGACCATCCTCCACGGCAGCCTCCGCAGCCGCCAGAGCAACCGGCACCAGCGGACCGTACGCAACGATGGTTGCATCCGTACCTTCACGCACCACCTGGGCGCTAAAGGGATCAAAGGAAGTGTCGCTAAAGTCCACTTCACCCTTGAGCCAGTAGCGGCGCTTCGGCTCAAAAATAATGACCGGGTCGGGGCACTCAATCGCCTTGCGGGTCATCCAGTACGCCTCATGCGGGGTCGAGGGGGTCACAATACGCAGACCCGCGGTGTGGGCGAACAGCGCCTCCGGGGACTCGGAGTGGTGCTCCACCGAACCAATCACGCCACCGTACGGAATACGGATAGTCACCGGCACCGTGTACTGCTTATCGGTACGGTTGTGGATCTTCGCCAGCTGGCTCGTGATCTGGTTGTAGGCGGGGAACACGAAGCCGTCGAACTGAATCTCCGGCACGGGGCGGTAGCCACGCAGCGCCATACCGATGGAGGTGCCGATGATGCCGGACTCGCCCAGGGGCGCATCCATGACGCGGCGGTTGCCGAAGCGCGCCTGCAGACCCTCGGTCACACGGTACACGCCGCCGAGCTTGCCGATATCCTCACCGAGCATGACGACGGTGCGGTCGGCTTCCATGGCGTCTTCCAGGCCGCGGGTAATCGCCTTGGCGAGGGTCAAACGTTCAATTTTCTCGCTCATGCTTACTCCTCTTCAAAGCCTGCAACGTAGTTACGGTAGAACTCGCGGTCGTCTTCCACCTGCTGGTGTTCCTGCGCGTAGACGCGGTCGAAGAAACGCTCAAAGTCGGCAACTTCGGAGTTCAGCACCGCCTCACGCACGCCGGATGCGACCTGCTGCGCGGATTCTGCAACCTCGGCGAAGAAAGCATCATCGGCGTAGCCCTGCTCGCGCAGGTGCTTCTCAAGGCGAATCATGGGGTCGCGGCGCAGGGGACCTTCCAGGTCAGCGTCGGTGCGGTACTTGGTGGGGTCGTCCGCGGTGGTGTGCGGGCCGAGGCGGTAGGTCTCAGCCTCAATCAGCACGGGGCCTTCACCGGCACGAATCTTCTCCATGGCGTAACGGGTTACGGCGAGCACCGCGAGAACGTCGTTGCCGTCCACGCGGATACCCTCAAAGCCGTAGCCTGCGGCGCGGGTGGACACCGGCACGCGGGACTGCACCTCGAAGGGCACGGAGATAGCCCAGCGATTGTTCTGCACGAAGAAAAGCACCGGCGCGTTATAGGAGGCGGCGAAAACCATGGACTCGTGTGCGTCACCCTCGGTGGAGGAGCCGTCACCGAAGTAGACCGCCACGGCGGGCTTCTGGGTGTCCTCGGCGGGGTCGGTTGCCTGGCCCTGACCGGTGCGGCGGGTGCCGGTTTCAGCCTCGATGTCGGCGTCGAAGTTCAGGCCCATGGCGTAGCCAACGGCGTGCAGAGTCTGGGCGGCGAGCACCTTGGTGTAGGTGTGGAAGTTGTGCGCCTTCATGTCCCAGCCGTGGGTGGTGGAGCCGCGGAAGATGGTGATTAGGTCGCGGAAATCCACGCCACGCGCCAGGGCGACGGCGTGCTCACGGTAGGAGGGGAAGATGTAGTCGTTGGGCGCGTAGGCGAGTGCGGAGCCGACCTGCGCGGCTTCCTGGCCTCGGCTGGGTACCCAGAGGGCGAGCTGACCCTGGCGCTGCAGGGCGGTTGCCTCGTCGTCGAATCGGCGGGTGGTGTACATGAGGCGGTATGCCTCGCGCAGGGTGTCTGCGTTGACGTCTTCGATGTACCGGCTGTAGGTGGGGTGTTCGTGTACGGTGCCGTTTTCATCCATGAGCTGGATGCGTTCGGGCACTCCGGGGTACTTGTCGTTCTCGTGCATCTAACCTCCACACGTGACGAGGGCTTGGCCCTCAGCGGCTTGGGTTTTAGCCTCAACATTCACCTGATGGTGCAGGGTTTGAGGTGTTCCGGCAAGCCTGTGAGGGTCTGGGCATATGTAGTTACCAGTCTACTCTTTTCGGCTTTATCTCGCGGCAGTTACGCTGATAACACAGCGCATTATGCCCTGTCATTCACTATTTGAACATCATTAAATTAAGCCTCCCATATATTCTTTTTACAGAATATATGGGAGGCTTAATTTAACTCTTGAGAGCTTTTTCGAGCCGTTATTTTTCCCGCACGAGAACCATTTGAAAAGCCCAAACGAACCTCGACAAGGGAAAATAGTACATTGTTCAATTAGGGCTCAATCAGGGCAGGGTGGGTGCGCCCGCCCCTTCACAAGATGCCCTAAAGCCCCTTTGCGAAGACCTCACAGAGCGAGAGGAAACGGTCATTCGCCTCCACCTCACCGATGCTCACGCGAACACCCTCGGTACCGAACGCACGCACCGACAGCGCATGCTCAGCCATCAGCTGCACAAACTCACCCGTGCGCTCCCCCAGGGGCAGCCACACAAAATTCGCGTACGTGCTCGGGAAATCGTAGCCCAGCTCCCGCAGTCGAGCGGTCACGCGCTCACGCTCAGAGACCAGGTGGCTCACACGCTCCATCACCGCGTCCTCATGCTCGATGGAGGCGATAGCCGCCGCCTCAGCCAGCGCCGTCACGGCGAACGGGGTTGCCGCCACGCGCAGGTGCTGCGTAATCTGCGGGTGCGAAATCGAGTAGCCCACGCGCAGACCCGCCAGGCCCTGCGCCTTGGAGAAGGTGCGCAGAATGATGACGTTTTCGTAGTCACGGTAGATGTCCAGGCCGTTCAGCGGGGCTTCTTCACCTTCCGGCACGGTGGAGGCGGCGCAGAACTCGAAGTACGCCTCATCAATCACCACGGGAATGTGGGCGGGCACCTTCGCCAGGAACGCACGGATCTGGCTTTCGGTGACGGCGGGGCCGGTCGGGTTGTTGGGGGTGCAGACCAGAATCAGGCGGGTGCGTTCGGTGATGGCTGCCGCCATGGCGTCCAGGTCGTGCGAGCCGTCGGGCAGGTTCGGCACCTGCACACTGCGAGCGCCCATAATGCCGACGAGGATCGGGTACGCCTCGAAGGAGCGCCAGGCGTAGATGACTTCGTCCTGCACGCCGTCGGCGTTGACGCCGGCGAAGGTTTTGAGGATTTGGTTGAGCGCGCCGAGGCTTCCGGCGCCGGTGACGATGTCGTCAGCGTCCACGCCGAGCCGTGCGGAGAGCTTCTGTCGCAGGGCGGTGGAGAGCGGGTCGGGGTAGCGGTGCACGGTCGCAAATTCTGCGAGGACGCGCGCGACCTCGGGTACGGGACCCAGCGGGTTCTCGTTCGAGGAGAGCTTGTACTGGGTGAGGCCTTCAACGGGTGCGGGCGGCTTGCCTGCCGCGTAGCTGGGCAGGGTGTTGAAGACGGGGCGGACCGGGATATTGGCGTGTTCAGCTGACTGGCTCATGCTTCCAGTATGTGCCTGCGGGCGGCCCGGAGGCTAACGCTTCTCACCTGTAGAGCAGATCGCGAGCAAGCTGTAACTGTGCAGGCAGCAGATACTAGCCGCGAGCGCTGCACGCTAAGAAGCACTGCACTCAAAGAAGCACTGTACACACAGACTGTGCGCGCAAAGGCTGTGCGCAAAGTTGGAGGGGCGCCGCCGGGGTTGTTCCCGGCGACGTCCCTCCTTTCTCTTCTCTACTCTACTCGCCCCTCCACCCTCCACCGAGCCGTCAAGATGGGTTCTTGAGACTGGGTTTTAGACTGGTGCTTTAGACCGCCATGGGTTCACGCTCCTCGATGGGGGTCAGGTCCTCGGGAGGGCCTGGGGCGCGGAACCCGGGATCGATGTTCTCGGATGGGAACATTGGCATGGGCGCAGGTTTCAGGCCCGGCAGGGTCGGGATGAGCGACTCGCCACCGTCGTAGTCTCCGCCCTGTCGGGGCCCGAGGAACGGATCCTTGAGCACAGAACCAGCATTAGGGAGCTGCAGGCGATCGATGATTGGCTGAGTAACAGCCTTTTCGATGTGCGTATGCAGGTCTGCGGGTTTGGGCAGAATATCCGGCGGGATTAGACCTGCAGGGGGCTGCTGCCCCTCTGCCTCGATGCGGGCGGGCAACTTGATGGGTGCAGGCTCCGGACGGTTCAGATCTGCCGGCATATTGATGGCGGGCGGAATATTCTGCGGGTTGTATCCCTGCAGGAAGGGCATCTTGGGCCTCTGCGGCACAGGGGTTTCGGGCCACGCAGGCTCCGGGGCCTGAGGCTTTTCCTGCGGAGTCGGCTCGGGGTGAGGGAGGGTCTTTTTGACGCCCTCGATGACGGCGGGGAGTGTCTTGTTGAACTTCTCCCCTGCATATTCTGCTTTTTGTTGTACCCGTTCCACCCGATTTCTAATATCTTGAAGGCCTTTAACCTTACCGCCCGTTCCTTGCTCAATCGCTTCGTCTATACCCTTCTCGTCAAACTTAACTCCAGATTTATGGGCTTGGTCTATGTAAGTTCCGAGGCGTTCGGCCGTTACGCCTTTTCGCTCAACCGAGCTATATCCATCTGGCATGGCAGAGCCCGAGGTAACCTTCTGCTCCCCTAATACATACTCTTTGCCGTCCATTGCCGCACGCATGCCACCAAAAACCGCGTTACTATACCCCTCACGCTCTAGAGCTTCTCGGTAGTTTTCGCCATGATGTACAGGGTTCTGGACGGTAATCGCTGTATCACGTTCATCAGGACGCCAGCCTCCCACTTCCCTCCGTGCACTATCCGGAACAATATCGCCTTCACCTTCTACATAGTCCACGGCGAAGCCACGGCGTTTAGCAGGCAAGCCTCGTAGCGGAGTACCTTGAGCGTAAATACCCACAATATTAATTTCCTTGGCAACCTCGAGGCTATTAGCCATGTTGTAGGCAATCATGGCACCCTGACTGAAGCCCTCCATGTACACACGGGCACCTTGAGGTGCTCCGGCATCACGTAGGGCTTGCAAAACCATCTGGTAGGCAGAGTTCCTCGTGGTATCTGTACCTAAGGTTTCACGCACGGCACCTGCCGGGTCCATGGGAGAACCGCCCCAGGAATTAAAGTTAGTACCCGGAATACTCACGACATACAGGGCATGGGCGGGATCGCCTTCGTGTCCTGCTTCGTACATGACAGTGACGAGCACGGCACCACGTTCGCCCTTAGTCGGATCTTGCTGAGAACGCTCAAATTCCTGATCCTGCGCCTTAGCAGCCGCCTGCAGACGATCCGAGCTGACGCCTACAGAAAGCTGGCTTTTCTCACCACGATGCGTCGGTACACCGTACTCATCAGCTGAGGCAGTACGCACGTTATGAGCTTTGTACCCGGTAGCCTTGATGAGGCTGAATACAGGAAGCCTGAACGCACCACCGTCCAGTGCCTTTCGAACGAATCCTCGCGGAAGACCAAACATGTCTGCAAGGCGGTCAAATGCTCGCTGACGAGCAATTTCGGGGTTCCACTGGGCATCCATATAGGCGGTAAAACCAAACAGAATACCCGCGATGATAGGCGAATACGGCAGCATCCAAGATGCCGAGAAGTACC
>NZ_CALJRY010000180.1 GCF_937976295.1 uncultured Rothia sp.
TCTCTCCACCCTATGCCGGTTTGGGATAAAAATCGAATGAGAGCAGGCTAAGCTTGGTCCGCGATCGCTCCCACGGCAAAACCCGCAGCACACTCCCGAGACAAACTCCCGGGGCACGCAAAATGCCGGTCGGGTGGTCGCATCAGCAACACACCCAACCGGCACACGTCTATTTAGCGTTAGCGAAATCTAGCCCAGGTGGCGGGCAAAAATCGGCGCAATCACGGGGGCAACCAGACCCGTCTGCCACGAACGCGCACCGTACTCGGCGAGTGCATCCCGCAGGGTCTGCTCATCAAAACGAGCCGGCGGCTCCCAGCAGAGGCGGCGAACATAATCGGTCGTGATTAGGTTCTGCGCCGGAATGGTCAGCTTCTCCGAGAGCTCATCAATTGCCTGACGAACCTCAGTGAACAGCGCCAAGTTCTCGGGGCGCTTAGACTCCCACGCCTTCAACGGCGGCGGGGCAGACGACGGCAAAGTGAACGGTACGGCGTTCTCACCGCGTGCCGCCGCGGCAATAGCGCGCACCCAGCGCGGGCCCTCACGACGCAGACCGCGCGTCTGAAAACCGGGAATCGCCATGACGGCGGGCACGTTACGCGGCATGGTGCGTGCCGCCTCCACAATCGCAGAATCGGGCAGCAGACGCTTCGCATCAACGTCCTTCTTACGCGCCAGCGAGTCACGCTCAACCCACAGGTTACGCAGCGCCGTCAGCTGCTTGACCGAACGCAGCATCGTGCGGCCCTTCGTCTTACGCCAACGCTCCGGCTGATCCGTCGGATCCTTCACCGGGGTCTTGCACAGGTACTCGAACTCCTCCAGAGCGTACTGCAGCTTACCCTGCTGGCGGAGCAAATCCTCCAACGCGTCACGCAAATCAATGAGCACGTCAACGTCCAGCAGCGCATAGTTCAGCCAGGACTCCGGCAGGGGGCGGCGCGACCAGTCTTCCTTCGAGTGCTTCTTCGCCAGCTTGTAGCCGAGCATCTCCTCAACGGTCGCGCCCAGGTTCACGCGCTCCAGACCGGCAAGGCGCGCACCCAGCTCCGTATCAAACAGACGGTTCGGGCGCATACCGAGCATGTCCAGGCTCGGGAAGTCCTGAATCGCGGCGTGAATAACCCACTCAGCATCCGCCAGAGCATCGTTAATAATGCGCAAATCCTTGAACGCCTCAGGGTCAATCAGGTACAGCTGATCTTCACGCTTAAGCTGCACCAAAAAAGCACGCGAACCGTAGCGGATGCCCTGGGCGCGCTCCGTATCAACAGCCACCGGGCCGGACGCCGCCGCCAACTGCTCAGCGGCACGACGCAGACCGCTCTCAGTGGTGATGAGAGTCGGAATCGGAGAGGAAGGGGCCTCCAGAGGAACAACCTCAGGAACTTCGATACCGTGAAGGGTCAGCTGAGGGGTGCCTGCGGCATTCTGTTCAGCTGCGGTACTCATGCACTCAATCCTTTTCCTCTGTCTGGTTCGACGCGCCCATACGATGCGCCAATGCACGGGTAGGCGTATGCCCGAGCAAATACGAGCCCGGGCGGGGTGGCGTGCCCGCGAAGGCACTACGCCATTCTACCCGCCCGAGCTTAAAGCCTCGAATTTAGAGAGACTCACAATAAGGGGTTCACCGGCGTGCCCGATGGGGCTCTCGCCGGGCTTTATTCGGTGGATTCCGCCTCGTCAACCGGGGTATCGCCAGGCTGTGCTTCACTAGCTGGGGTCAGCGTCAGGCACACCGAATTAATGCAATACCGCAAATCCGTGGGAGTCGGGTAGCCCTCACCCTCAAACACGTGACCCAGGTGCGAATCGCAGGCGGCGCAACGCACCTCCACACGGCGCATACCGAACGTCGTATCCTCCAGGTAGCGCACACGGTCCTCCGCCAGCGGCGCGAAAAACGACGGCCAACCACAATGCGAATCAAACTTCTGATCGGAACGGAACAGCTCCGTACCGCAGGCACGGCAAGAATACACACCCTCCGTGTGGGTGTTCCAGTACTCGCCCGTGAACGCGCGCTCGGTGCCGCCCTCACGCAGAACAGCGTACTCTTCAGGCTTGAGGACTTCACGCCAGTTCTTGGCGATAGCGCCCACGCCGGGTAGCGAGTTGCCCATCATGACTCCTTCACTTTGCTCTCTTGCCCAGGCTCTTACAGTTCATATAACGCCGCGGCCGGGCGGGTTATTCCCGCTACGCGCGGATATCAGCGTACTTGCCGTTGGTGAGCTTCAGAAGGTCGTCCGGGGCGAGCTCAACATCCAGGCCGCGCTTACCGCCAGAGACCATAATCGTGTCAAAAAGCTGCGCAGACTCATCCAGCAGGGTGGGGGAGGGAGTCTTCTGACCCAGCGGAGAAATACCGCCGACCACGTAGCCGGTGCGGCGCTCAGCGACCTTCGGGTCGCACATGGAGGCGCTCTTCCAACCCAGGGCAGCGGCGGCAGCTTTAATGTTCAGCTTGCCGGATACCGGCACGATCGCGACCGCGAAATCCTTCTCGTGCACAATCAGCAGGGTCTTGAACACCTGCTCCTCGGAGGCACCGAGGTTCTTCGCGGCCTCTTCACCGAAGGAGGTGACACCCTCAACGTGCTCGTATTCACGCATCTGGAAGGGGGTGTTCGTCTCGGTCAGCAGTGCCACGGCGGCGGTTGCTGCGCCGCTCTTCTTACCTTTAGTTTTCTTAGCCATAGACACCATTTTACGGAAGTCACCATCAGCTGTGGGGTGGGTTTGCGGGGCCGCAGCCGGTTATGAGGCGGGGTCCCGGACGCGTGCCCCGGCAAGTCTGCGCAGATACCTATCCACCCACCTATGCGCCGAGAAGCCACATGTGTTTCGAAAAGCCACCATTATCGTGGCTTCTCGAAACACATGTGGCTTCTGGGTGTCTGCAGGATGCGAACTTTTAGGCTCGCGTGGAGGGGCTAGTCATCGACAGGTTCATAATTCATGATTTCCCATTTCTGGCCGTTGTGCTTCAGCTCAAGTTTATAAGTGTCGTTAGTTTTATCTTCATTAGTCCAAGAACGCCAGCTACCATCAGCCGCAACATAAATCTCCCGTTCCCAGACGTGGTAAGCCTTCCAAAAATACGTTTCCCCATCCTCGGACCACGGCGTACCATCAGCAGTCAAGCTTTCAATACCATCAATCACCCAACCACCATGCTGGTAAAGCCTCTCGATACCCTCGTAAGCCTCCAGCTCGCTTTTAAAAGCCGGCGACACAAACTGACGAGCCATTGAATAATCACCAGTCTGCACGCCATAATTACCCCATTTGACTCAGGCGTCCAAAGTCTTACGCATACCTTCAACAGACTTTTCGCTATACCCGTCTTCGGGCGCGGTGGGTTTCGGCACGTTCTGGGCGGGACCGTACTTATCAGCAGGGCGATACTCGCCGTCGGGCGCCTTTGAACCGCCCGAGTAACCTCGGACAGTAGACGGGGTAGTGCTCGCCGAAGGTGACTCAGATGCCGCTGCAGATGCGGAGGCGGTTTCGCTTGGCGTTGCGGAGGCGGTGGCCGCCGCCTCGTTATTAGCATGCTGACCGCATGCCGCAAGCAGAGCACCCAAGCCCAGCATCGCGCCGCTACCCAGCAGGGTACGGCGGTTCAAAAGATGGGAAGTCATGGAATTCTAATCCTTATATCGGTGTGGTGTGTGAAAAGGTGAATACTGCTTAGGCGTTGAATTCTTCGAAGTCTAGAATTGACCACTTTTGGCCGTCATGTTTCATTTTGACTTTGAAAGTATCGTTAGTTTTATCCTCGTTATCCCATGCAGTCCATTTACCGTCTGGTTCAACGTGGATTTCCTGATTCCAGTTACGATACATTTTCCAGAAATATGTTTCGCCGGCTTCGGACCAAGGCGACCCATCAGCTGTAAATTTTTCGATACCGTCGATAACCCATCCGCCGCGCCTGTATAGTTTTTCGACGCTTTCGTAAGCTTCTAATTCGGAGCTGAAATTAGGCGAGATGAATTCTCGCGCCATTGCATAGTCACCAGTTTGGATACCGTAGTTTCCCCACTGGACCCAGGCGTCAAATGTTTTGCGCATACCCTCCAGAGACTTTTCGTTGTAGCCCTCTTCAGGTGCGGTGGGTTTGGGTACGTTCTGCGCCGGACCATATTTGTCAGCCTTTCGGTACTCGCCATCGGGTGCCTTGGAGCCGCCCGAATAGCCTCGGACAGTAGACGGAGTAGCACTTGCCGAAGGTGGCTCAGAAGCCGCCGTGGAAGCCGAAGCGGTTTCGCTCGGTGCGGCGGAGGCGGTGGCTGCCGCCTCGTTATTTGCCTGCTGGCCGCATGCCGCAA
>NZ_CALJRY010000181.1 GCF_937976295.1 uncultured Rothia sp.
GTGCAGCCCGCCTACCGCGTCGACTATTGCATCGAGGGGGCGTATATTCCGCAGCGAATCACCCTCGACCCGGAGCTGACTCTCCTGCAGAGCGTGCAGCGGGCTAACCCCGGCGTGAGCGAACAGCATCTTCGCGATCAGCTGGCGCGACTACTTTTCCGTCGCGAGAGCGTACACCATAAGACAGGTGAGCTCTCCGGCGGCGAGCGTTTCCGTGCCGCGGTGGCGCAGGTGCTTCTGGCTGATCCGGTGCCACAGCTGCTCATGCTGGATGAGCCGACGAATAACCTCGATATTTCCTCGGTGGATTGGCTGGTGCAGGCGCTCGAAGCCTATACTGGCGCGCTCATCGTGGTGAGCCACGATGAGGATTTCTGCCGCCGCATCCGTATTGACCGCACGCTGGCTCTCTAGGGCTCCCCGCTGTATATCTAAGGCAGGGAATAAACGTCCAACACCGACTAGGACGAAGTTACATGGCAATCATGCACGTGCTCCAGCGTGAACTTTACATTTTGAGTGACAAAACCCGCTGGATAGTTACATTTTGAGTGACAACATCTGCCGGAGAGTTACATTTTGTCATTCAAGACCTCCATATTTGTAAAGTTCACATCCCAGTTGTTACATTATTACGCTTAGAACTACGGGTACACCCCGAATAAGCCGTTAAACGAACGGGTGCCCGGCACCTCCGAGTGTGGAGGCGCTGGGCACCCGCCATAGCAACAGCCACATAATTCACCCAAGTTCGCAGGCTGCCTCCTATTGACATGACAAATTATCACCAATAGTTACATTTTTGTCACAAAAATCGCCCTCATTTGTAACTAATGTTCCGCAATGAAACCCAAAATGTCACTCCAGGAATTACAATATGTACATGTATACGCCTGAAGAACTAACACAAACACTCAATGAGCTACGACTTCTAGGCAGGGACAGCCTGACTGTGGAAGTTAAGTCAGCCCACTCGGGTTACCCCTCCTCCATTGCCGAAACTATCTGTAGCTTTGCTAATCGTCCAGACGGAGGCACCATCATATGCGGCGTGGATGAATCCCAAGATTTCACTCCAGTAGGTGTCTACGATATCGAAGACTTACGAGCAAAAATTATTGATGCTGCGCAGAATCTCAAACCAAAAATTGCAGTAGAAACCAGTGACATGGTCCTGGACGACCATCAGCTACTTATTGTGTCTGTTCCAGGGTTGCCGGTTCAGGAACGTCCCTGTTTCAAAGGCAATGTAGCGTATCAACGTCTTGGGGATGGTGACTATCCGATGGATAGTTACGCACTAAGCCTGATGTACGCCCAACGTCACAAACCGCACAATGACCTACAAAGTATCGCTCATACGTCCATTGATGATTTAGACAAGTCCTACACCCAGGACTTCCTGCACCAGGTACGTCTCTCCTCAGCCCGTTTGCGTCAGAGCTCTGACCAAGAAATTTTGTATAAACGCAATGTACTAGCGGCAGATAATCATTTAACCTTGGCCGGGATGTGCGCTCTAGGTGACTACCCTCAGCAGTTTTATTCCGGGGCGAGCGTTATTGGCGTAGTGTCTACAAGCGGAACAACCCGTAATGATGACCGTTTTCGAAGCGAAGGTCCTATTCCCGCCATGCTTGAAGATACCCTTGCGTGGCTTATGCGCAACATTAAGAACCGCACCGTAACAGTTCCCAATGGCGCTGGGCTCCTCGATCAGCCAGAAATCCCTCTGGTAGCTCTCCGCGAATTTGTGGCCAACGCACTCGTCCACCGTAGTTACGAACAAGATGCTTCAGGAAAATTTATACAAATCTTTATCAAACGCGGGCGCATAGAAATTATCAGCCCCGGCGGTTTTTGGGGTATTCTGCCGAGCCAGGTAGGTCTTGTACATCGTCCCGCGGCTGTCAACGAGGCGTTATACGCTATCTGCCAGAATATTCGTCTCAGTGACGGTCATCGACTTATCGAAGGCGAAGGCGGCGGTATTCTCGCTGCACAACAGGCCCTGGTTGATGCTGGATTGCGTAAGGCACATATTATCGACGAGGGTATACAGGTGCGCGTCATCATCTACCGCTCTGCCGATGATATACAGCCTACTAACACAATGGGGGTATCCTCTGCTCCTCAGCATGCTGAGATACCAGAAAATTTGTCCCCCACGGAATCCCAGGTGTACGTTGCTTTGACCCGCGGACCAGCTACAGTCACTGACATTGTGGAAAGCACCCAGTTGACTGCACGGCAGGTGCGGTACGCGTTGCCCAAGCTAATCCAACGAGGTTTGGTAGAGCAAAAAGCGCGTTTGGGACGCCGCGGCTCGGTATACCGCACGCTAGCGCTCTAGGGTTCGCCTGCACCTACTTCAGGCGCAATAAACGGGTGCCCGGCACCTCCGAATGTGGAGGCGCCGGGCACCCGTTTCAGTTATCTCACCGCGGTCACTTCACCGCGCTGACAAAACTTAGATTAGAGGACCAGGCCCTTGGTCTGGGACACTGCGCGCTCGAAGCGAGCCTGAACATCAGCCCAGTTCACAATGTTCCAGAATGCCTTGACATAGTCACCCTTGACGTTCTGGTAGTCCAGGTAGAATGCGTGCTCCCACATGTCCAGCTGCAGAACGGGGATCAGTGCAACGGAGATGTTGCCCTGCTGATCGTAAAGCTGCTCGATGATGAGGCGCTTGCCAACGGTGTCCCATGCGAGGATTGCCCAGCCGGAGCCCTGAATGGTCAGTGCAACGTTGGTGAAGTGCTCACGGAACTTGTCGAAGGAGCCGAAGAACTCGTCGATTGCTGCTGCCAGCTCGCCGGTGGGCTTGTCGCCACCCTCGGGGGACAGGTTGTTCCAGAAGATGGAGTGGTTGGTGTGGCCACCCAGGTTGAATGCCAGGTCCTTGGAGAGCTTGGAGACGTTGCCGTATGCACCGTTCTCGCGTGCCTCTTCAAGCTGCTCGAGAGCTGCGTTAGCGCCTGCAACGTATGCTGCGTGGTGCTTGTCGTGGTGCAGCTCCATGATCTTTGCGGAGATGTG
>NZ_CALJRY010000182.1 GCF_937976295.1 uncultured Rothia sp.
TCGCCGGCGGGCTTACCGGTCACCTCGGACTGACCGAAGACGCCCAGCTCATCATCACGCAGCTGGAAGCCCTCGCCCAGCGGCAGACCGAACGCGCGGTAGTTGGCAAGCACCGGGTGCTGCTCGCTCACGGCACCGGCGCCGCTCTCCAACGCGGCAGCCTGCAGAGCCAGAGCGCCACCAATCGTGAAGGGGTGCTCGCACGAGTACTTGGCGGACTTGAAACGAATCACGTTCAGGGCACGCTGCAGAGCCGCCTGAGCGTCCTCGGTTTCGAGAACCTCAGAGTAGACGTCCAGGTACTGACCCGCCAGAACCTCGGTGCGCATCCGGTCAAAAATAGTGCGCGCAGGGGCGTCATAGATCGCGCCTTCACCCAGGGACGCGAAAACCTCGGCAGACCACGCCAGGGTCAGATCGCCGGCAAGAATACCGCCGGTCAGGCCGTAGTTGAAAGCGTCGCCGCGCCAGCTATTCTGCTCGTGCGCCGCCTCGAAACGCTTGTGCACGGAGGGAGCGCCGCGGCGGGTATCGGAGCGGTCGATGATGTCGTCGTGAATTAGCGCGGAGGTCTGGAACAGCTCCACCGCCATGCCAGCCTTCACAATGGACCAGGACGCGCGGTTCTCGGTCACGGGTGCGCCGCCCGCACCTCGCCAACCCCAGTAGCTCAACAGGGCACGCAGGCGCTTGCCGCCGGTGGAGAGGGACTCAATAGCCTCCAGCAGGGATAGAGTTTCGGCGGAAATGCCCTCGAGCAGCTCGCGCTGGCGGGCAAAAAACTCCGTCATGAGAGTGTCAAAAGCGTGCAGGTAGGCTCGCTGCTCTTCAGCAATACGCTCAGCGAGGTGCGCAGAAGCTGCCGGGATATTAGGCGCCGCTACGGTGAGGCTCTCGGTCGCCTGGGGAGTGGACGCTCCGGAAGGAGAAGGGGGAGTCATACTATCCTCGCTGATGGTCGCTGTGTACGGTCCTGATGCCGTGCGGTGTGCACTTCTTCTAGCTTAGTGGAGAAAATCCCAAGAGAACGCATTTACGAACATGTTTACGATAATTTGCCTCTATTTTTCGTAGAAATGTGCTATATTTTCGGTAGGAGGGCGTAGAAGCTATGAGAGGAGGCAGCATGGGGCAGACGCGAACCGGCAAGAACCGCGGTGCGAAGAACGGTGGCGCAAGGAACGGCCGCGTCATTATGCACCTGGACATGGACGCCTTCTTCGTCAACGTCGAACTCCTCGAAAACCCCGCGCTGCGCGGCGAGCCCATTATCGTGGCGCCCCTGGGCCCCCGCTCGGTCGTCTGCTCCGCCTCCTACGAGGCGCGCGCCCACGGAGTGCGCTCCGGCATGCCGCTCAGCCGCGCCCGAAACCTCAGTCCCAACGCCACCGTCCTGCCGCTGCGCGGTGACTATCGGTACTACTCCCGCGCCGTTATGGCAATCCTGAACGATTTGAGCCCCTACGTTGAGCAGGTCAGCGTGGATGAAGCCTTCGTGGATCTAACCGGTGCCTACCTGCACGGCCAAGACCCCGTCGCCCTGGCACAGCGCGCTCGCGACCGCATCGCGCAGGAACTTTCCCTGCCCTCCTCTGCGGGGGTTGCACCCAATAAGTTACTCGCCAAAATGGCCTCGACCGGCAGTAAGCCGAACGGGCTGTGGGTCATTCCACCCGAGCGCGTTCAGGAATTTCTTGACCCGAGGAAAGTCTCCGACCTGTGGGGAGTGGGTGCGAAAAGCACCGAGCAGCTCTCCCGATACGGTATTCACACCATTGCCCAGATGAGGTCCATGAGTCTGGACTGGCTCCAAGAACGCTTCGGCACCGCCCAGGGCGAGCACCTGTGGGCCATGGCGCGCGGTATTGACGAACGGCCCGTGATCACCGAACGCGAAGAGAAAAGCATGGGCGGTGAGCACACCTTCGAGACGGATACGACCGATGCTCGGGAGGTTAGTGCTGCTCTTCGGGAGCTGAGTC
Organism: uncultured Rothia sp.; assembly: GCF_937976295.1. GTDB lineage: Bacteria > Actinomycetota > Actinomycetes > Actinomycetales > Micrococcaceae > Rothia. The sequence continues at coordinate 1,983 of NZ_CALJRY010000182.1, forward strand.
TCAAACTGGGAAAGCGCCTGCGGTCGGCAGGGAAACTCGCAGGAGGGCTCAGCCTCAAAATCCGCTACAGCACCTTCGAAACGCACACCCGCGCTATTGCCCTGAACGTGCCCGTGGACTCCGGCATGCAGATTGCCTCCTTGGCATTGGATGCATTGCACGCAGATGGAATCTTGGTGGGGCAGCAGGCGCCCCGCGCCCTGCGACTCATCGGAGTGCGCGCCGAAAAGCTCGCCCGCGCAGAAGATGGGGTGCAACAAACCCTCTTCGACTCCATCGAGAGCGGGGCACACTCACGCTCTGCAAAAGCCGCCTCCGCGCAAACCGCCTCGGCACAACGAGGTGGTGGCGGGGGAGTGGCTCATAGCCCGGAGAACAGTACTCGCTCGGGTTCTGGTGCTCGCACGGGGGTTAGCGCTCGCTCGGGCACTGGTGCTCGCCTCGTGAAAAGTGGCAGATGGTCCGAGGTGGAGCACGTCATGGA
>NZ_CALJRY010000183.1 GCF_937976295.1 uncultured Rothia sp.
CTTCCGATCTGGTCCTCGACCCTGCGCCCCGACTGGAACGTGACCGATACGGCGACTGGCTGGTGCAATACATCCCCGCCGTCAACGCCCAAAAAACCTACACCTGCCCCGAATGCTACCGCCCGATTCCACCCAGAACAGCGCATCTGGTGGTGTGGCAAGAAAGCCACACGATGGGCCGTAACCGCGCCATTGATGAGCGCAGGCACTGGCATCAGCACTGCTGGCTAACCCGCCGTAAATAGGCTGAACACTGCACGTAAGGTGCAGCCCAAGACCAAATTCTCGACTAAGACCACATTCTCGAATCCATTTCTTGAAGGAACGCAATGAGCAACACCGCCGATATCACCCGCGAGCAGGAATTCGATCCCGCCCGCTACGTTTTCAGCACCGCCGCTGAACCCACCCCCATTAAGGCACGTACCGTCCTGCCGGCACGCCGCGAGAACTTCACCGTCACCACCGCGGACGGCAAGCGCCTCGTCGGTGAACTCGCCCTGCCCGAAGGCGAAGTCAAAGCAACCCTGGTGACCTTCCACCCGCTACCCACCCACGGCGGCTACATGGACTCGCACGTGTACAAGAAGGCGTCCTTCCGCCTGCCGGCGCTGTCGAACATTGCGGTGCTGCGTTTCAACACTCGCGGTACCTCCTCGATTCGCGGCACCAGCGAAGGCGTCTTTGACGGCGGCTTTGCCGAGAAGAAGGACTTCGACGCAATCCTGAAGTTTGTGCGCGAGCGCGCCCTGCCGAACCCCTGGCTCATCGGCTGGTCCTTCGGCACCGAGCTGGTGCTCAAGTACGCGCCCGAATACGCGAACGAGTTCACCGGCGCTATTCTGCTCTCCCCGCCGTTGCACCGCGTGCACCCGGCTGAGCTGGACGAGTGGAACAAGATCTCGAACCCGCTGTACGCGCTGGTGCCCGAGCACGACGACTACCTGCAGCCTCCGGCGGCGCGTGAGCGTTTCGTGGCTGTACCGCGTACTCAGGTGATCCCCTTTGAGGGTTGCAAGCACCTGTGGGTGGGCGAGAAGTCCGTGCAGCAGGTTCTGAACACCGTGGTCAGCATTGTGACCGGCGCACCCACCGAACTGCCCACCGAGTACAGCGGCCCGGTGGCAGAAGAAATCACTGAGCTTTAAAGGTTCGGCATAAAAACAATATAAAGGCGGCGGCTTTGGATAGAACATCCAAAGCCGCCGCCTTTTGTCTTATAAGCGATGCCTGCTCAGTGGAAGAGCAGCGAGCACGTAGAGAAGCTGGAGGTGACTACAGCTGAGAGGTGACTACAACTGATCCTGGCGAGGAATGAACACCTCACGCACCAGAATCAGCACGGAAGCCGCCACCGGAATAGCAATCAGCGCGCCCAGCACGCCCCAGAGCGCGCCACCGGCAGCCACCGAAATAATCGCAATACCGGCAGGAACCGAGACAGCGCGAGCCATAATACGCGGAGAAATCAGGTACGCCTCCACCTGCAAGTACAGGAAGTACGCCACCGCAAACCACAGCGCCAGACTCCAGCCCTGAGTCAGCAGAATCAGCGAGGTCAAAATCAGCGCAATCACGCCACCAACCAGCGGAATGAACGCCAGAATCATGACGACCAAAGCCATCAACTGCGGGAAGCTAAAGCCCAAGAACAACATTATGAAGAATGCGAAGAGGGCGTTCAGAATGGCTACCATCGCCTGACCCATCACGTAGTTACCCACCGAATCAGTAATCTTGTCGGTAATGTACTTGACGCGCACACGCTTAGACGCCGGCGCCAGGCGCACACCCCACGCCTTAATCGTGTCCATCGAGGTGAGGAAGTATAGAGACAGGAACAGCACAATAATCACGCCGGTCACGCTCTGCGCCAGGGTAGAACCGGCAGACACCAGGCTCGACATAAAGCTATTGACCTGCGAGGAAGAGAACGTCGACTCCAGGAACTTGGGGACGTTCTCATTCACCCAGGTGCTGATGCTAAAACGCTGATCAAGCTCGTGATACCAATCAGAATCAATAATGTTTTGATAAATACCCGGCGCATACTGGATAAACTTAGACGCCTGCTCGCTAATGATCGGGCCAATCGTCATGACCAGACCGGTCACAGCGCCAGCAAAACCAGCGACCACAGCAATCACGCCGACACCGCGCTTAATGCCCCAAGACTCCAAGCGACGCACAATCGGGTCCAGACCCAGAGCAATGAAAATAGCGCCGGTTACCCAACCCACCAGGGCACCCACATTGTTGAAAATGTAGTAGGCGAGGAGCGCCAAACCCACACCCACGGTCATGAGGAAACCAAAAGCAACCGGGTTATGCATCATGGAGGTCTTGCCGTTACCGACCACCTTCGGGGCGGGAGGCACATCCTCAGAAGTGGCGGAGACCACCGGAATGGTATCCGTAGGAGGCATGGAAGCGCGGCGGCGGTTGGAACGCACCTGGTTAATGCTTTCGGTCAGTTCGCTGAAAGTTTCCGTCAGCTGGTCGGTGAGGGATTCCTTCTTGCGCGTCTCGGAGGACGATGTCGTCTCTTCGGGAGCTGCTGAGGATTTTTTCTCGCTCATGCTCATCCTTTCCGGAACATTTCCGGGTATTTTTCTCTACTGTGCCATTCTACCGGTTGGTTTACTCTGCTACAGCGTCAACGGCGAATCCCGAGGGCGGGGGAGTGCATGTGGGGAGGCATCTGCGGGGCGGTTCGGGCAATAGCCCAAACACTATCCCCGGCATGAGCTCAGAGCGTAGGCAGCAGGGAACGCGCGCTCGCAACGGCGCATTGCGGGGATAATAGAGGAAGGAACGCGTGAAGAATCTAGCCCGCACGCAACACTAGATACAGAACGTAAAGGAGCCTAAGGATGAGCATTATTTTTGATCCGGCAGACCGCGGCGCATCCCAGAACGCGGCACAGGGTAACGTTGCCCAGAGCAGTGTAGTGCAGAACGGCGCAACACAGAACGGTGCAGCGCAGGAGATTCCCGCCTCCGTACGCAACGCCATGGAACTGAACCCCAACGCCGGGGCGCAGAACACGGCACAGAATACTGCGGCACATGCCGGTGAGCAGGCCCCCTCCGCTCCGACCTGGCGCTACGAGGTCAACACCCCCGAAGAGTTCCAGAAGTTCGTGCAGCTCTCCAGCCAGGGTGCCGTGATTTTTGCGCTCTACGCGCCGCACTCGCCTTCCTCCCTGCAGATGCTCGAAGGCGTGCAGAAGCTCGTCGACTCCGCCGCGGGTAGTATGATTTGCGCCGCCGTGGACGTCACCAAGCTCCCCGAAGCAGCCCAGGCATTCGGCGTGAGCGGCGTGCCTGCGGGCGTTGCCGTTCTGGCGGGCCGCCCGGCACCGATTTACACCGGCCCGGTTAGTGCAGAAGACCTCGGTGATGTGCTCTCCCAGGTTCTGCAGCTCGCGGCACAGTACCAGCTACCCGGCGGCTTCGACCCGGTCGTTCCCGAAGACGAAAAGCCCCTGCCGCCCCTGCACGCAGAAGCCGTCGCCGCCCTCGACCGCGGTGACCTGGAGGGCGCCCGCGCCGCATACCGCAAGGCAATTACCGAGAACCCCGGCGATAAGGAAGCGAAGCTCGGCCTGGAGCAGGTTGAACTGCTCGCCCGCGTGAAGGACCTGGACATGGCAACTGAACGTGCGGCGGCTGCGGCAGACCCCATGAACATTGACGCCGCATTCAACGTAGCCGACCTGGATTTGGTGGGTGGTCACGTGGAGGACGCATACAACCGTCTGCTGCGCCTGTTCAGTGCGGTAGGTCCCGACGATAAGGGGCGCGTGCGCGAGCGCCTCGTGCAGCTCTTCGACGTGGTGGGTGCATCTGATCCACGCACCGTGAAGGCGCGTGCGGCACTGACCATGGCGCTGTTCTAAAAAGCGCTGTCTCCAGGGAAGCGTCATGAGCCGGCCTAACCCGCTGAAACTTTGAACCTGGAATTTTGAATCTGGAGTTTTGAATACGGGCGGGCTATCGTCTACCCACGCACTCGTGCTGTGGGGTGGGCGGTAGCCCGTTCTGCGTTCGCGGGTTCTAGCGGTTTTGAGATGCGGGTTGAGGCGGGGGAGAGCAGGCGACTCAACCTGTCAGATAGCGCGCCAGGACGCTACGTATAGCACCCCGGAATGTCCATATTATGCGTTGTGAGTACGTAATAATGCAGGTTTCATCGCCAAACCTGTTAGACCTCAAGGGGGGGTGATAGGGTGAGAATATGAACACTAGTCACATTTCCCAGGACCCGAACCCGCAAGAACCAGGTTCACCGCAGAACCCGGTACAAGAGACCGTAGCAGAGGCAGTACCCCAGGCTGTAGCCCCCGAATCTGTAGCTCCAGAATCTGCAAACCCTGAGCCTGCTGCTCCTGAAGCTGTAGTTCCCGCATCGGTAGCACCGCAGCTACCCGTCACCCCGCAGACCGCACCGGCTGCTGGCGCTCGCCCCGCCATCGAAATCCGCGGCCTCACCAAGGCATTCGGTCAGAAGGTCGCCGTTGACCGCATCAACCTCGACATCCCCTCCGGATCCTTCTACGGACTGGTCGGCCGCAACGGCGCCGGTAAAACCACCACCATCTCCATGGTCACCGGCATGCTCAAGCCCAACGAAGGCACCGCCTACGTGCGCGGCATCGACATGTGGGCCGACCCGCTCAAAGCCAAAGCACACCTGGGTGTGCTGCCCGACGGCGTGCACCTCTTCGACAAGCTCACCGGCGAGCAGCTCATCACCTACTCCGGCTACCTGCACGGAATCGATAAGGAAACCGTCGCCTCCCGCGTCAAGGACCTGCTCGCGGCCATGGACCTGACCGACGCTGCGGGCCGTGCCGTTGCCGACTACTCCGCCGGTATGACCAAGAAGATTGCGCTCGCCGCCGCTCTCGTTCACGCGCCCTCCGTGCTGATTTTGGATGAGCCTTTCGAGGCGGTCGACCCGGTTTCCGCAGCTAATATTCAGGACATTCTGCGTGGCTTCGTTGCCTCCGGCGGTACCGTCATCATCTCCTCGCACGTGATGGACCTTGTCCAGCGCCTGTGCGACCACGTAGCCGTCATGGACTCCGGCCGTATTCTCGCCGCCGGAACCGTCGACGAAGTACGCGCAGGCATGAGCCTTGAAGAACGATTCGTGCAGCTGGTCGGCGGCCGCACCTCCTCGGAAGGATTGTCATGGTTGGGCACCTCGTCTCACTAAAGTGGCAGTATGTGCTCGCCGCCTTCCGCCGTAGCATCTGGGCGCTCATCGGCCTGATTTTTGCGGCGCTCTACGCGGGCGGCATGCTCTTCGGCCTCGGCTCCGCATACGCTGTAGCTAACTCTCGGGTACCCGAATACGGTCAGCTCGGCACCCTCCTTGCGGGCACCGTTGTGGCGCTCGCCTGGGCAATCGTCCCCATCTTCTTTAGCGGACTGGACGGCACCCTGGACGAGAGCCGATTCGTGCTCTTCCCCATCAAGCCTTCCACCCTGCAGAAGGGTCAGTTCCTCGGCGGGTTCGTGGGTATCCCCGGCATCGCCAGCATCATTGCCGTGCTACTTGGTGCTATCGCGTTTATATCGCAGCCGCTCGCGCTGATTGTGTACCTCATCTGCTGCGTGCTCGGCCTCGCGAACCTCATGGTGTGGGCGCGTCTCGCCAACCGCCTGGGCATGGTTCTGAACGATAACCCGCGCATCGCCAACACCCTGATGATCGTTGCCGCGCTACTGATGATGAGTGCCGGCTTCATCTTCGGCGGAACGATGATTTACCTGACCGAGCATTGGGATGAGATGCTGCCCTACCTGCCGTGGCTGGGCGTGACCCCCTTCGGGTCCGCGTTCGCCGTGCCCTACTTTATGGCGACCGGCAATATGGGAGCCGCCCTTGGCTGCCTGGCTCTGACCCTCGTCTACCTTGCCGGCGGCTGGTGGCTGTGGGGTAAGAACCTCGCACGCTCCATGGCGAATGTGGGTGGTGGCGCCCACCACGCCAGCGCAACCGAAGTCGCCGCAGGTGACCTGGGCTTGTTCGCTCGCTTCCCCGCAACTCCTCGCGGTGCCGTAGCGGCACGAACCCTGCACTCAATCCTGAAAGACAACCGTCTGCAGATGCTGACCGTCAGCACCGCCATGCTTTACCTGATGCTGACAGTGGGTATGCCGCTGTTCCTGAACTCTGTAGGCTCCTTCGAAAGTCAGGTCAATTTCAACGGTGTTAACGCGGCTGAAGCCAACCAGATTATCAATAGCGGCGTCACGCAGCTCTTCGGATTCTGGATGTACTTCTGCACCATCTTCACCGGCTACTACATGTGCTACCTCGTCTCCTACGACAACACCGCATTCAGCCTGCACGTGCTCTCCCCGCTGCGCGGTATTGACGACCGTATCGGCCGTCTTTGGGGTTACAGCATCCTGATGGTTCCGGTCGTGGTGGTGATGATTTTTGTTGCCTGCGTAGCAAACGGACATCTGGAACTCTTCCCCATCGTGCTGATGCACCAGCTGGGTGTGTTCGCTGCGGCTGCAGGTATTGGATGCGTACTGGATACCTTCATTAGTCCGCCGGTGGCTCCTCCCGGTGCTAACCCGTTCAAGAATCCGAAGAACACTGACGGCTTTGCTAAGCAACTGCTGCTGATGCTCTCTATAGTTTTGGTGATGCTCAGCGCGCTGCCCGGCGGTATCTCCGTTGTCGTGTACATTTTCCGCACGCAGGATGTGCTGACCCTCGTCTACGGTGGCTTGATTCAGCTGCTGATTGGTGCCGCAGTGCTCGTGGGTGGCGTGGCGTGGGGCGGCCACCGCTATGACAAGGTCAGCTCCAAGATGCTGGAGCGCGTGGCACGCTTCCAAGCAAACTGATAAGAGTCGAAGCTCCAGCACGCATCCTCCAGCGCATCAGGAATAAACGAGAAGGGTTCCGCGTTAGGTACTAAACCTGGCACGGAACCCCTTTTCTGCGCCACCTGAACTTCTAGCCCCGAACTTCTAGCGAAAAGAAGCTACCGCAACACCTAAGAGTCTATGGCTGAGCTGTGGTCTGCCTCCTTATTGACCGCCCGTGGGCTCAGCACCTGCCAACAGCTACTAAAATAGAGAAGGCGCCGAGCACCCCACCGTGCAGCGGCACCCCCTCACCTATGTATCCCACCTCATCATCAAGGAGAAACATGAGCTCGATCGAAGGCATCGAAGACCCCTTTGGCCCCGGAACCGCAGGCGGCACTGCCCTGCTCGAACGCGAAGAAACCCAGCTTTCTGAGCCCGGCGACCACGAGCGCTTCTCCCACTACGTACGCAAAGAAAAAATCCTCGAATCGGCGCTGACCGGCGAACCCGTACGCGCCCTCTGCGGCAAAATGTGGGTACCCGGCCGTGACCCGCAGAAGTTCCCCGTCTGCCCCCAGTGCAAGGAAATCTACGAAGGCCTGGCACCGGGCAACGACGGCGACAACGGCTCCGGCGAATAATACGCGCCAGGCAAGACGCCTCAGACAAATACGACTGAAATAACTACATCTGAATAACACGCTGCAGCAGCGAGACTCAACGGCCCAACACCGCCCATGAGACTGTGCTGACTAGCACCAAATTCTTGCACCACAGCCCGGCAATAACCCGCGGATGTGGTGCTAGAATTTAACCTCGCTGTGCCCGGACCGCCAGAGCACTAGGAACGCCAGACGCCCACCGCCTCCAAACGGGGCAGAAGCGCCTACGCTGAGACGGCGGAAGGAACCAGCAGAGGCAGACGAGGAAGAAGGAGAGAATGAGCGCACCCGCAGAGGAACCCACACTATTCGACAGTATGGTGAAGCCGAAGCTCTCCCCAGCATACCCCGACCGCGCCCCCTGGGGTACTTCCGTCAGCCTGCGCGCCTGGCAGGCAGAAGCCATGCAGAAGTACTTCGAAACCAACCCCCGCGACTTCATGGCAGTCGCAACCCCCGGCGCGGGTAAAACCACGTTTGCGCTGACCCTCGCCAAGGAACTATTTAACCGCGGCACGGTCCGCCAGCTTATTGTGGTGGCGCCGACCGACCACCTGAAAAAGCAGTGGGCAGACGCCGCTGCGAAAGTCGGTATTCCCATCGACCCGAACTTCAAGAACGCAGACGTGACCATCAGCCGCCACTACAAGGGTGTGGCGCTGACCTACGCGCAGGTGGCGAATAAGCCGCAGCTGCACGCCCGCAACACCGAGGCGACGAAAACCCTCGTGATTTTTGACGAGATTCACCACGCTGGCGATTCGCTGTCCTGGGGCGACGGTCTGCGTGAAGCGTTCGACGACGCAACCCGCCGCGTGGCGCTGACGGGTACCCCGTTCCGTTCGGATACCTCACCGATTCCGTTCGTCACCTACGAGGTCGACAATGACGGTATCCGCCGCTCCAAGGCAGATTACTCCTACGGTTACGGCCCCGCGCTGAAGGACCACGTGGTGCGCCCGGTCATCTTCATGGCGTACTCTGGCCAGATGCGTTGGCGCACCTCCGCCGGTGAGGAAATGGCGGCAAACCTCGGTGAGGGCTTCACCAAGGACATCACCTCCCAGGCGTGGCGAACCGCCCTCGACCCCAACGGCGAATGGATCCCGACCGTGCTCGCGGCGGCCGACAAGCGCTTGACCGAGGTGCGCCGCACCGTGCCCGACGCCGGTGCGCTCGTCATCGCAACCGACCACGCAGACGCCAAAGCCTACGCCGAGCAGATTCAGAAAATCACCGGCGAATACCCCGCCGTGATTCTCTCTGATGACCGCGAAGCCTCCGCGAAAATTGACGAATTCCGTGAAGGCATGCAGCGCTGGATGGTCGCCGTGCGCATGGTGTCCGAAGGCGTGGACGTGCCCCGCCTTGCCGTGGGTGTGTACGCCACCAGCACCAGCACCCCGCTGTTCTTCGCGCAGGCTATCGGCCGTTTCGTGCGTGCCCGCAAGCGCGGCGAAACCGCCTCCGTGTTCCTGCCGTCCGTGCCGCAGCTGATGATCCTCGCCAACGACATGGAAGTGGAACGCGACCACGCCCTCGACCGCGGCGCACCCCAGGAAATCGACCCCATGGTCGAGGGCCTGGACGACCACCTGCTCGAAGAAGCAAACCGCGAGGAACGCGCCTCCGAGCAGCTAGCACGCGGCAAGTTCGAGGCGCTCGGCTCCGAGGCGTCCTTCCACGGTGTGCTGTTCGACGGTGCTGAGTTCGCCTCCGGCAACCTTGCCGTGGGTAGTGAGGAGGAGCAGGACTTCCTGGGTATTCCGGGTCTGCTGGATGCCGAGCAGGTCGGTACGCTATTGCGCGCGCATCAGCGTGAGCACGCGGCACGCCGCCCGGCGACTGCGGCACCTTCGGTGGTGGATCACCGCCAGTTGAAGGCGCTGCGCAATAAGCTGGCGAAGAACGTGGCGGCGTGGTCGATTCGTTCGGGTCAGCCGCACGGCGTGATTCATAATGAGCTGCGTAAGATTTGTGGCGGCCCGGCGGTCGCGCAGGCTTCGGCTGAGCAGATTCAGGCGCGTATCGATAAGCTGTCGGACTGGTTCGTGGGCCGACGCTAGAACGTGGATAGAACGTAGAGAAAAGCCCTGCGAGTGTGTACGCGCTCGCGGGGCTTCTGTATGCATAAAATGCAGAAATATTGGGTCTGAGGCACGATAATCATGGCAGCGCGGAGATAGAACGTGTAGCCTAGTGGGGGTAAGTTCTTTAGAAAACACGGCATGGCCGCCGGGCTTAGGGAACTTTCCATTGATGCGCAGCATGTAGGTCTATGCTGGGGCATCAAAACTCTAAGAAACACCATGCAACCAACCCCAGGATGGTGCGCACCAAGATAGTGCGCACTGGGGCAGTTGCACCAACCTTTGAAGGACAGTGATGTCTCATATTTCTCGCCGTAAGGTCGTGAAGTGTGCCGCCTGGGCAACCCCCGTGATTGCGGCTTCAGCAGTAGTGCCAGCTTACGCTGCTTCAAAACCGGATTGCACCGTGTCTGAAAAACCTTACATGGATATCAGCGCTGACATGTACAACCGACGGGAAGAAACAGAGTATCTCTACGCGCGCCACACCTACATTAAGGTACGTTTTGAACTGGTCGGTGGCGCAGGCGGCGGAAGCTTCGATAGGAGCTCTCCAGGCGGTTCCGGCGCGAAGGTTACCGGAGTCGTCGAGGTACCCGGTCCTGCGTCTATCCAGCTCATTGCAGGTGGCGGAGGAAGGGTCGATGTCCGAGGGTACGGTCCTACTCTGGATGAGTACCGGTCTGAAGGCTTCCAGGGCGGGCAAGGCTTTGGTAATGGTGGTGGGGTTCCTAACACTAGAATTCCCGATGACGTCATGAAAAAGCTGAGCGAACGCTGGGCATGGGCTGCTGATTGGGACCACGGTCCGCATCCTAAGTTTCCCATGGAAGAAGTCTATGGATGCTCCGGCGGTGGTTCCTCGGCATTGCTCATCAACGGTGAGGTTATTGCCGTTGCTGGAGGCGGTGGCGGCGGAACCACCCGTGCAACAATGTTCACAACGGAACCTGACCCGGACCATTTCCCCGGAATCGTGGACGTTCGTATGACCGGTCCAGAAAATCAGGCTCACCCGCCCGTGCGAAGTGTGGGCGGGTCGGGAGAACGAGCACGCGGTGGTGACGCCACAATCGGACGTGAGTATTATGCTCAGGACCCAAGCATTCAACTAACTGTTGAAGGGGGTAAGGGCGGCGGTAACGGTATCGGTGGCGCCGGCGGCGCTAAGCCAACCGTGCTGACCGGTACCCCTAACGATGTCTTTAGCTTCGATAGCCAGAATAATCAGATTCTTTACAGCTCTTCGACTGCAGGTAACCCAGGCACTAATGGTTTGCAAGGGAACGGCGGTGACGGTGTAATGTCTGTGAGCTACCAGCTGGACAACCACAGTCTGTACGGCGGGGAATATGAAACCCTTAAACTCCCGGACGGGACCCACAAATACTTGTCTTACTACCAAGTTGCTCCATACTTCAACGGTGCCCAGATCATTGTGTCTGGAGGCGGGGGCGGCGGCTACGGCGGCGGCGGTTCGGGCGCAGCTCTCTCACAATCAGCGATTACGATTGCTCAAAAATGGAACAATAATCCGCAGGGTATTCGACAGAGTGTGAGCTCTGCGCAGGTTGCGGGTGCTGGAGGTGCGGGTGGCTCTTACCTGGCACCGAGTGTGATTGAAGGTGAGATTTCTCTATCAAATAACGCAGACCATTATAGTGAGTACGGAACCGGTGGTACCGCGACAGTGTATCTCTGTGAAGTGCCCTGGTAATAACCCGTCTTTGCCAGAGGTAAATTAAACCTCCGGCTCAGTGAAAGCCCCGCGAGTGTGTGCGCTCGCGGGGCTTTTGCGCGCCCGGTTTCCCGCCCGGAAATGTCGGGTTGAGCGAGGTCATGGCGTGGTGAGTTGAGAATGTTTTTGGGTGTCTATACTCTAGAAAATGAATATTGCACTTAGTGCATAAAGGTGTAAATTATTCGCCCCTCTCAACCCTCGTGAAAGAAAACCTCATGTCACACAACGCATACCCCACCCGCCGCACCATCCTCACCGGTGCAGCATGGGCACTGCCCATCATCGCAGCCTCCGCCGCCGTGCCCGCATACGCCGCCAACGGCGCACAAACCGGCACCTCCCACACCATCAAGGGACAGGCAAACGGCCGCAAGACCGTCAAAACCTTCACCGTCCCGGCGGGTGTACGCGAACTCAGCTTCACCCTCACCGGCGGCGCGGGCGGCACCGTCATGGCACGCAGTCAGGGCGGATGCGGCGCCAAGGTCACCGGCACCGTCAGCGTCACCCCCGGCGCAACCGTAGAAATCGTGGCGGCAGCCGGCGGCATCGGCGTGCTTGAGCGCGTCACCCGCAACGGCGCAAGCTGGAACGAATCCAAGCCTGCAACCGGCGGCGAAGGCTACGGCAAGGGCGGCTCCTCCGCCGCTCAGGTCACCGTTCCCGCAGGTCCGAAGGCTATTATCGATGCGGTAAACCCCCGCACCTACGGCAACCCCACCGCTGGCGACGGCGCACCCCACACCCACTTCAAGCGCAGCATTTACGCCGCATCCGGTGGCGGCTCCTCCGCACTGCTGGTCAACGGCGCAGTGGTTGCTATCGCTGCAGGTGGCGGTGGCGGACACGTGCGTAACTCCAGCTCCACCGCACCGCTGCCCGGCTCCAGCTACGCCATCAGCCCGGTCTGCGGTCTGGAATGGGTACGCGGCGGCTCCGGCGGCAATGCAGAAGCCGCCATGGGCTATGAAGGCGCTGCCGCAAGCGACGCCTACAGCGTCGAGGCGAACCTGAAGATTACCGCACGCGCGGGTGCGGGCGCATTCAACGGTCGAGGCGGCATGGGCGCAATCGCAGACACCCTGCCCACCGGCGACCACGGTCTGGTTGGGTTCGGCTCCCAGAACAAGCAGGTCATCCACAGCACCAGCACCGCGGGCGCAACCGGCGGCAACGGCTTCAACGCGAACGGTGCGGACGGCGTGGGCGCGTACGCCTACCAGTACGACAAGAACGACCCCACGAACCTGACCGGCACCGCAACCGCACGAACCACCAGCATTACCATCAGCAAGAACTTCTTCGGCTACCAGACCGTGGTGTCTGCTGGCGGCGGCGCAGGCTACGGTGGCGGCGGCTCCGGTGTGGCGAACGCGGTTTCGGCAATCATCATCTCGCAGCAGTGGTGTAACAACCCGAAGAACCCGCGCCGTGCGGTCGGCTACGTTCAGCAGGGTGGCGCCGGTGGTGCTGGTGGCTCCTACTTGGCGCCGAGCGTGCGTAACGGTGCGATCGTTGGCACTAAGGAGGCTCCGGCTGGCCCGAACGTGCGCGTGAACGGCATGGCGGAGGTTCGCTTCAAGTAAGCGGCCCGGCTGACTAAGTAGCCGCGGCTATACGGGTTGTAACGCTCGGCGAGTCGCGGGCAGGTTAAGTTATCGGCACAGTAAGAGGCGGGGAGCCCGGGATAGTACATCCGATAGTACATCCCGGGCTCCCCGCCTCTGTCTATTCAAGGTCGAGGTTAGAGAACCTCAACCACCTCAACGCCCTCATCTTCAAGCTCGGCAACCACGTCGTCAAGCTTGTCCTCGTGCACGGGCGCGGTCAGATCAATCAGTACGCGAGTCTCGTAGCCTGCATCGACCGCATCGCGAGCGGTTGCCGACACGCAATAATCGGTGGCGATACCGACAACATCGACGAACTCGATGCCGCGCTCATCCAGCCACTCCGACAGGGGAGTCTGCGGGCCGTCCTCGGATGCATCCACACCGGGCTCGTGCTCGCCGGTCGCGACCTCATCCTCGGGCGCCAGAAGACCCTCAAAACCCGAGTACGCTGCCTCGAAGCGGCCCTTACGGAAGTACGCCTCAATGTAGTCGGTGTCCAGGTTCTCGTGAATCTGCGCGCCCTCGCTCTTGGCGACGCAGTGCACCGGCCAGGAGTCAACATAATCCGGGGTGTCGGAGAAGTGCGAACCCGGATCAATGTGCCAGTCCTGGGTGGCAACAATCGCGTCGTAGCGGTGGTGGTTGTTCTCCACGTATTCGCTAATCAGCGCGGCAACGTCCGCACCACGCTCGGTGGCGAGGGTGCCGCCGGCGCAGAAATCGTTCTGCACGTCAACAATAATCAGTGCCTTAGACATGTCTGTCCTTTACAAGTAGGAATGAGTTTTCACTCTGATTCGCCGAGTGAAATTCGCCGAGTGAAAACAGTATCTCAGAAGGGTTGTTTAGATGAACTCGGTCGGAATGATCGGCTCACCCTCCGAGAGGCGGCGGGCAGCTTCGGGAAGCTCAGCCAGGGAAGCTGCGTGGCGGGCGGTTGCGCGGCGCACGCCTTCCTCACCGGTGAAGCCGGGGAGCAGCTCGCCGTTGCGGACGAAGTCCACCATGAGCGGGCGGGTGTCTTCGAGCAGGCTCGGATCCTCGTGGGTGCCCAGAACCTCGGCGGTCGCAATGCCCATGCCGTTGAGTCGGCGTGCCGCACGCTTGGCGCCACCGATGGACGCCTTGCCAGCCGACGCCTTGGCGACCGGCTGCATTTCACCGGCGGCGTTCTCACGCTCAACAACCTTGTACACCATGGAGGAAGTCGGCGCGCCGGAACCGGTGACCAGCTTAGTACCCACGCCGTAGGAGTCCACGGGCGCTGCCGCCAGGGATGCGATAGCGTACTCGTCCAGGTCGCTCGTGACGGTGATCTTGGTGTTAGTGTTACCGAGCGAATCAAGCAGTTCACGCACGCGGGCCGCGGTGGCGACCAGGTCGCCGGAGTCCAGGCGCACGCCGCCGAGCTCTTCGCCAGCGAGTTCCACGCCGAGGCGGACTGCATCGTCCACGTTGTAGGTGTCGACGAGCAGGGTGGTGCGGGCGCCGAGGGAACGCAGCTGCGCCTCGAACGCTTCACGTTCGCTGTCGTGCAGCAGGGTGAAGGCGTGGGCGCTGGTGCCGATGGTGTGCAGGCCGTAGCGCAGACCAGCCTCCAGGTTGGAGGTGCCCGCGAAGCCCGCGATAACGGCGGCGCGTGCAGCGGAGACGGCGGCGCGTTCGTGGGCGCGGCGCGAACCCATTTCGAGGCAGGGTCGGTTGCCTGCGGCTGCGCTCATGCGGGAGGCGGCGCTCGCCACGGCGGAGTCAAAGTTCAGGATGGACAGCAGGTAGGTTTCGAGGATGCATGCTTCGGCGAAGGTGCCTTCGACCTGCAGGACGGGGGAGTGGGGGAAGAACGCTTCGCCTTCTGCGTAGCCGCGGATGTTGCCGCTGAAGGTGAAGGATTCGAGGTAGGAGAGGGTTTCTTTGTTGACGATGTTGCGGGAGGAGAGGAAGGAGAGTTCTTCGTCGTTGAAGCGGAAGTCTGCGAGGCCTTCGAGGAATCGGCCGGTGCCTGCGAGGATGCCGTAGCGGCGGCCTGCGGGCAGGCGGCGGGTGAAGACTTCGAAGGTGCACTTACGGTTGGCTGCGCCGGAGGCGAGTGCCGCCTGGAGCATGGTCAGTTCGTAGTGGTCGGTGAGAAGAGAGGTAGTAGCCATGTGTTAATTGTAGTGGGGGCTTAGGGTATTTTTCCTCTTAAGTCGGCGTGTCAATCACTACATAAAGTATTCTTGACTCTAAGTGCTGTAGTATGACAAATTACCAGCACTCTGTGCCGGAGCAATACAGGATAAACACCTCAGTAGCGCAGGACGAACGCAGAAGTAACACAGGGGCAACACAGACCCGCCCGTATAATCAAAGGGAACCGGCCGCAAAGGAAACCAATGAACACTACCGCCGTGACCCTCTCCACCGGAACCCTCGAGGACACCGACCTCGACACCGCCCTGGAGAACATCCTCGACACAGACACCCCCTGGAAAGTCATCGTCTGGAACGACCCCGTCAACCTCATGACCTACGTGTCCTACGTCTTCCGCAGTCACTTTGGCTATTCCCGCGCCCGCGCCGAAGAGCTCATGCTGCAGGTGCACAACAACGGCAAGGCAATCGTCTTCACCGGCTCGCGTGAAGACGCCGAAAAACACACCCAGGCAATGCACGCCTGGGGTCTGCTGGCAACCTTCGAGAAAGTAGAAAACTAATGGCGCGCCCCTTCCGCCGCACCCCCGGAGGCTACACCGCCTCCTTCGAACCCGCCGAACGCGACCTGATCCGCGAACTTGCCGAAGACGTGCGCGCGCTGCTGCGCCCGGCAGACACCACCGCTGATGGCGGCACCGTCGACCCGCTGGAGGCGCTGGTCGGCATCACCGAAAACCCC
>NZ_CALJRY010000184.1 GCF_937976295.1 uncultured Rothia sp.
ACGCCAGGATGTGGGTTGCCACGCGGTCCAGGAACCAACGGTCGTGGGAGACGACCACTGCACAGCCGGGGAATTCCAGCAGCGCATTTTCCAGGGATGCGAGGGTCTCAACGTCCAGGTCGTTAGTGGGCTCATCGAGCAGCAGCAGGTTACCGCCCTGCTTGAGGGTCAGCGCCAGGTTCAGGCGGTTACGCTCACCACCGGAGAGCACACCCGCCTTCTTCTGCTGGTCCGGGCCCTTGAAGCCGAACGCGGAAACGTACGCACGCGAAGGCATTTCAACGTTGCCGACCTGGATGTAGTCCAGACCGTCAGAGACGACCTCCCAGAGGCTCTTCTCCGGGTCGATGTTCGCGCGGTTCTGGTCAACGTAGGAGATCTTGACGGTCTCGCCGACCTTCAGGCTACCGCCGTCGAGGGGCTCCAGACCAACGATGGTCTTGAACAGGGTGGACTTACCCACACCGTTAGGACCAATCACACCCACAATGCCGTTACGGGGCAGGGAGAAGGACAGACCGTTAATCAGGGAACGGCCGTCGAAGCCCTTCTGCAGGTTCTCAGCCTCAATAACGACGTTACCCAGGCGGGGTCCCGGAGGAATCTGAATCTCTTCGAAGTCAAGCTTGCGGGTCTTCTCAGCCTCCGCAGCCATCTCCTCGTAGCGTGCCAGACGAGCCTTCGACTTAGCCTGGCGGCCCTTAGCGTTGGAGCGGACCCAGTCCAGTTCCTCGCTCAGGCGCTTAGCGAGCTTAGCATCCTTCTTACCCTGAACTTCGAGGCGGGAGCGCTTCTTCTCCAGGTAGGTGGAGTAGTTACCCTCGTAGGGGTACAGGTTACCGCGGTCAACCTCAGCGATCCACTCGGCAACGTGGTCGAGGAAGTAACGGTCGTGGGTAATCGCGATGACGGCACCCTCGTAGGACTGCAGGTGCTGCTCCAGCCAGAGCACGGACTCTGCGTCCAGGTGGTTGGTGGGCTCGTCGAGCAGCAGCAGGTCAGGCTTCTGCAGCAGCAGCTTGCACAGTGCCACGCGGCGGCGCTCACCACCGGAGAGGTGGGTGACGGGCATGTCAGCGGGCGGGCAGCGCAGCGCCTCCATTGCCTGCTCCAGCTGGGAGTCGAGGTCCCATGCGTTAGCGGCGTCGATAGCTTCCTGCAGCTGACCCATTTCTTCCATGAGGGCGTCGAAGTCAGCGTCGGGCTCAGCCATGAGGGCGGAGATTTCGTTGAAGCGGTCCAGCTTGGACTTGATTTCGCCCACGCCTTCTTCAACGTTGCCCAGAACGGTCTTCTCTTCGTTCAGCGGCGGCTCCTGCATGAGGATGCCCACGGTGTAGCCGGGGGTCAGGCGCGCCTCACCGTTGGAGGGCTGGTCGAGGCCAGCCATGATCTTCAGGATGGTCGACTTACCCGCACCGTTCGGACCGACCATACCGATCTTGGCGCCGGGGAAGAACGACATCGTCACGTCGTTAAGGATGACCTTGTCGCCCACAGTCTTGCGGGCCTTGATCATCTGATAAATAAATTCAGCCATAGTTACCTATTTTAGCGTGGATTCGGCTGAGGGTACGAGAGTTTTGGGGTGCACGCTATGCGGAGTACCGAGCGGGTATTAGACTCGAAGCTATGAGCACAAACCCCTCCCCCAAACTTCTGCAACCCGAGGACCTCGAACGCACCGTTGACCGCCTCGCGCTCGCCATGCCGCTGGCGACGCGCGATCAGCCGTTCGGGCCCGAGCACACGGCGTACCGGGTGGGCGGCAAGATATTCGCCATGTACACGGAGGGCATCGGCTACCCCATCGTGAACCTCAAAACCGACCCGGAAGAATCAGAGGTGCTGCGGCGCATCTACCCGAGCATCATTCCGGCGTGGCATATGAATAAGCGACACTGGATTTCTGTAGGCGCCGGCGAGGGCGTAACCGAGCAGGTTCTAGAGGAGCTGATGGAGGATGCGTACCTGCGCGTCATGTACTCGCTACCCAAGGCGAAGCGGCCCATCGAGTTCCGCGAGCGCCCGGTACCCGAGAAACACTAGCCCGAGAAACACTAGGCCGAAAAGCACTGGGGAGAGACACCGGGGAAAGATAGAGTCCGAGCCCGGGGGCGAAGTCCGGGGCGAACGAAAAGCGGTCTTAAACAGCGGAGCGGGCGAGCACCGGTCCGGACCACCGGCTTGCTCACCCGCTTTGCAAAGCACATTCCTATCCGCGACGGGGTAGGTCATCAACCACGATGAACGCTCGAACCACCAAGCTCCCATCCCACATGTTGCGGGGTTCCGTACCATGCACCACTTGTGTGAATACGTGATAGTTGAGTCGGCTCCCTTGCCAGACCTCCTATGCAGAGGAGGCGCTCACATGGGTGCACTGAATATTTCCCTTGAGTGACTCAGCTACGTCATGCGATGTAGCCGAGAGGGGATCGCTGTCTTCGCCCGAACTACCGGCACGGACGAATGTGTGCTCTCGGGAATAATAATAACCTTTTTGCATTAAAGTGTCACTTTCTGCTTGAGGTATTCCGCAAGCACTTATTGAGCATATTTCAGGTGTTTTGTAGCACTGAACCCACATATCCAATTAGGGCAAAACGCCCGTGGGATTTAACCCCCGGAAAATCAAGGAGGGGCCGCCCTAAACCTTCCTTATATCGCCTCCACATGGGCTAATACCCACTTAAAGCAATATGTAGAAAAGTTAGTGCGGCCCCTCATTATTTGAAATAAAAATAGGATAAACCCCTCATCAGGGCGATTATCTGTGGGGTTATCTGGGATTTATCTGGAGTTTATCCATAGTTCCCCGGATCGACCCGGTGCTCAGGGCGACCCGTTACTCGCTGAACTCCACCTTCTCGAAGCTCATGGTGCCATCAGCGTGAGAGACAACAGTATTCGGGTCACGCTCACGACGAGCCGCCGCGTACGCATCATGGCTTGCCTCATCAGCCCAGCGGGTCACCACGAAGTAGTCGCCGCCCTCATCCAGGGGGCGCCAGAGCTCAAAACCCTCAAAGCCGGGGAAAGAGTCAGCAATGTGGCGGGCAGCGGCAAAGCGCTTCTCCAGCTCATCACGATTGTCGCCAACGACAGTCAAACGGTGAACCTTAACAACGGACATGTGTCCTCCTTCTGTTGAGTACGTGCTTTCAACGATGAAAGCGGGTTACGACCTCGCACCAGCTATAGGCAGGCTATATTCTGAGCGAGGACAACCTCAGCATAACGGTTCACGGGCACAAAAAATAGGGGTTAGCGCCAACTAACAGTTATATGACGCTAACCCCCATTCAGAGGATCACGAGGCACTCGCGAGCACCTGTTCGCGGCTGAGGAGAGGCTCAGGAATCCGACCGAGCCTGCACAGCATCAGGCTGTACTGCCTCATGTGGTGCGGTATCTGCCTGAGCCGCGCTATCAGCCTGCGGTGTGGGGTTCTTCTTCGCCTTCTTCTGAGCCGCCTTCGCGGGGTTCGCAAAATGCACCCCGCGCTCAGCCAAGAAACGGCGGTCCTTCTTATCCCACTGCTCCACCGGGTACGCCTCCAACAGATCCGGGCGGCGCTCCAGGGTACGCTCAATCTGACGGTCACGACGCCAACGCGCAATCGCACCGTGATTACCCGACAGCAGCACCTCCGGAACCTCACGATCACGCCACACGGCGGGCTTCGTGTACACCGGATATTCCAGCAGACCGCCCGTATGCGACTCCTCCTCCAGGGAGGCGGGGTTACCCATCGCGCCCGGAATCAGGCGGGTGATAGCCTCAATCATTGCCATGACCGCAACCTCACCACCGTAGAGCACATAGTCGCCCAGGGACACGGGCATCACGCGGAAGCTCTCCTGCGCCCAGTCCAGCACACGCTCGTCAATGCCCTCGTAGCGCGCCGGGGCGAAGACAATATGCTTCTCCTCCGCCAGCTCGTACGCCATCGCCTGATCGAAAACGGCACCCGCCGGGGACGGGACAATCAGCAGCGGGCGGGTATCAGCCTCAGCGGCATCAGAGTTCTCACCTTCAACAGCCTTCAGCGGGGAGGCGGCAAGCACCTCATCCAGCGCCAAGCCCCACGGCTCCGCCTTCATCACCATGCCCGCGCCACCGCCGTACGGAGTGTCATCCACCGTGCGGTGACGGTCAAACGTGTACTCACGCAAATCGTGCAGGTGCAGGTCCACCAGGCCCTTCTCACGCGCCTTACCCAGCAGGGACAGCTTCAGCGGCTCCAGGTACTCGGGGAAAATCGTGACCACATCGTAGCGCACGGACTACTCCCCCGCCTGCTCAGTCGCCTGCTCGGTCGCCTGCGCAGAATCCTTCTCAGCGTCCTCGACCAGGTCAATCAAACCCGCCGGAGGGGTCAGCAGCACAAAGCCGGGCTCATCCTCGGTCGAAGGAACCACCTCAGGCACAATCTCCTCAACAAAAGGAATCATGATCTCTTCACCCGCACCGGATGCAAGACGCGGCGAACGAGCCAGCTTAATCAGCAGCAAATCCTGAACCGGCATGGTCTGCAGACCGGTCACCTTACCCAACGGCTTACCCACGGTCGGGTTATCCACGGGGCTCTCACCCTCGGGAACATCCGCCAGCAGGTACACGGGCAGGTTCACCAGCTCCTGCTCGTAGAAGCCCTCCTCATCGCCCTCATCCTCGGGAACCTCGTAGACCAGGCGGCTGCCGCGCAGCTCCTCAGCCTGATTGCGGGTAGTCACCTCATCAAAACGGACCACCAGAATCTTCTTGTTCCAGCGGGCACCGGCAACCGTCAGCTCACCGGTGGGCGCCACCGAAGCGGCAGCAGAGCCGGGCTTGAAATTCTCGATACCGAGCACCTCACCGCGGGCAAAACGCTCCTGCGGGGCATCAGTAAAGAGCTGAACCGTCACCTCACCACGAATACCGTGAGGCTTACCGATACGAGCCACCACAACCTGCATAATTTTCCTCCGCTGGGTACAAGTCGAACCTACGCCGTGCACGTGCACGGCTCCCACTATTCTACCGGGCACTAGGGACGGGCGCATTCTGCCGCCCGCACTACCACCCCGCGCTACCACCGAGACCCGGGTACGCGAAAGCCCCCGCCTTCCGGAAAAATTCCGGGAGCGGGGGCTTCAAGCGTTAACGAGCTAGCGTCGCTTTTTGTCGGTGTCGATAATGTCGATACGCATCGGCTCGCCATCAGAAATAGCGTCCATCACCAGACGGATGCTCTTGGCGGTACGACCGGACCGGCCAATGACTCGGCCCAGGTCATCCGGATGCACGCGAACCTCAAGGGTTTCACGGTGACGCTGAGTGCGCAGGCGCACCTTCACGTCCTCCGGACGATCGACAATCCCTCGAACCAGGTGTTCGAGTGCGTCAGCCAACATGATTACTCAGCTGCTTCCTCAGCCTCAGCCTCGGGAGCTGCTTCCTCAGCAGCCTCTTCAGCCTTCTCAGCCTTGGGGGTGATAGCCTCGGGCAGGATCACGGAACCCTTCTCGGGAACAACGAACTCGGCCTTAGCCTCGACGGGCAGAACCTTGGACTCTGCCTTCTCGCCCTTGAATGCAGCCCAGTCGCCCGAGAGCTTCAGCAGAGCCAGAACCTGCTCGGTCGGCTGTGCGCCGACGGAGAGCCAGTACTGAGCACGCTCAGAGTTGATCTCGATACGCGAGGGGTGCTCGGTCGGGTGGTAAATACCAATCTCTTCGATGGTCTTACCGTCGCGCTTGACGCGCGAATCAGCGATCACGATGCGGTAACGAGGATCGCGGATCTTACCCATACGCTTGAGACGAATC
This sequence comes from uncultured Rothia sp., assembly GCF_937976295.1. Taxonomy (GTDB): domain Bacteria; phylum Actinomycetota; class Actinomycetes; order Actinomycetales; family Micrococcaceae; genus Rothia. The sequence goes on from NZ_CALJRY010000184.1 coordinate 5,817, forward strand.
TTAACAGCCACTTTAGTGGTTACTCCTGTTTCATAATTTGGTGCGAGGCACACGGTTCAGCACCCGTGGGGCGGGCCATTCACGGCGCCTCTATGGACACAACGGCGCGCGAAGAGAGGGGTCGCGCGTCGCCGGGTACTCAGCTAGGGTATCAGAGCCCAAGATTTTAAGCTAGCGACACGGAAAAATAATTGCCCAAGGCACCGAATATCACTTTTAAACGGCGTTCTGTGCTCCGTGATACGCCTGTGATGCACACCTGATGTGCCCGGTCACTAGGCCGCTACTCGGCTCAGATAGCTACACCCGGCAAACCACAGCATAGCGCAGCGTAACCGCCGCCAGTCGAGATTGTTAGGAGTCGAGGTTGCTCAGCTCCAGAGTCTCCCCCGTCTCCAGGGCGCGGTAGCACTCGCGCAGACGCTCCACCATCGACGGGCGCACGTAGCCGTCCAGGTTCTCCGGAGCAACCCACTCATAGGTCACCAGCTCAGCATCCTGCAGGGTAATCTTCGTATCCGCCGCAATCACGCCGCCGTCATACATGTAGTAGGTCGAATCGCCCCACACGCCCAACGCCAGACCGTGGAAAATCAGTAGCACGCGACCCAGCTTCACATCCAGGCCCAGCTCCTCCACAATCTCACGCTCACAACCGGGCTTGGGCGCCTCGCCAGCCTCCACGGTACCGCCGGGAAGAATCCAGCCGTCCTTATAGTTCGGCTTCACCAGCAGCATCTCGCCGCGCTCATTACGAATCAGCGCGCCCGCCGCCAAACGGCGCGTGGGCAAGGTCGCGATAAAAGCCTTCAGCTCTTCATCACTCAGATAGGAATCCTTCATGGCTTCTTTCCTTTAGCGGTCGGTTTTCTTCGCAGCGCGCTGCCTGATGCTACGCACTATACCCAGGGCACGCTCACGCAGTCCAGAGAGTGCCTGCTCCGTGGACGGGGCTGCATCCTCCACCGTGCGGTAGTGGCCCTCACGCAAATCATCAATCAGAGTGCGCTTCTTGGTCGAGCGCTCATCGCTCGCGCTACCACCCGGATGCACCAGCTCAGCATCCGCCACCGGGCGGGCGTGCTTCTTCATCTGAGTCTGCTCAAAAGAACGTAGCACAGTGGGAATCAGAGCCGACTCCACCGTAGCGTTCAGCGCAAAGAGTGCGGCAGCCACCGAGAACTTACGGCTCGCCTTACCCTGAGCACGGCGGCGGCGCGCCACATTCGCCAGGGTCAGGGCGATAGCGCTCTGAGCCGTCACATCCGCGCCCAGGATAAGACCCGCGCGGCGGGTCTTGGCACGAATCTGCTTCGGGGTCAGGGGCTTCTTCGAGGCAGACTTCTTTGAGGCAGACCGTGCGGAGGGGGCAGCCTGCGTTGCCTGAGACGGAACATTTTCAGCGGATGCGTTCTCAGACGGTGCGACATCAGAGCCCGCGGTATCAAAGCCCGCGGCGTCAGATTGCGCATCCTCAGCGGGGTTCGCCTCGGCCTGCGATGCGGCAGACTGTTCCGCGGCAGGCTGTTCTGCTGCAGACTTGGCGGAGTGCGGTGCCAGGGCAGCCCTCAAATGGGCAAGAGCGGCCTCTTCTTCCTCCGGGGTGAAAAACCTGCGACCCGCAGGTAGGTTCGCATCGTCCCTGTCGAAATCGCGATCCTGCTCATAGGAACCCTCGAAGTCACCAAACGGCTCAGGCTCCAGGACGTCTTCTTCCTCATCAAGAGCGTCTTCCGGGAAAGACATGTGAGTGTACTCGAAGGGGATATGACCTTCGCTAATGGCGTCCATCCACTCGGCGAGGCTCACGCGGCGACCGGTCGCCACCAGCCGGTAGCTACGATCCATGGGCGAGGTGTAGCCACCCGGGTAGGGTTCAATCTCCTCATCCTCCCCAGAGAAAGTACCTTCAGACGCATCAGCAGGCTCAGGCTCGGCAGTCTCAGTATCGGCAGGCTCAGTCTCAGCGGGTTCAGCCTCGGCGGGCTCAGCCGCATCTGCAGGCTGCGCGAAGCCCTCATCCTCATTGCCGAAAACGCGCGCCGTGCTAATCGACGCCACATCAAAACCGGTAGTCGGAACCAACGCCAGCTCCGTGGGAACATCCAGCAGCTGCAGCACCGACTCCAACGCCAGGGTGTTGCTCGTATCGCGCAGGTACGCATTCAGGCGGCGACCGGTAATGGAGTCAGCTTCCACACCAAACATCGCCATGACATTAGCGATGCCCTGCTCGATTTCTTCCTCATCGGAACCGAAAATCTTCGAACCCGACAGCTCCGGTGCGCTACCGGGAAGCTCCGAGAGCAAATCCTCCAGCACCCCGCCAAAACGTGCGACTTCCTCACGGCTGAGGGCACGGTTCAGGCGCTTAGGCACACGCTGCCAGGTGAACTCCTCCACGATATTCTCGTAAGGCTCGCCGAACGCCTCCAGGTACCACTCCTCATCCGAGTAGGGTTCGCGGGCGGGCTCCTCATAGACCACCAGGTGCTGCTGGTTCGCGTTGCCCTCAGCAATCAGGGCGTTGCAGTTCAGCAGGCCCAGCAGCGCCATCAAATCCACCGAATCGGCAGAAATGAGGGTCCACTCCCCCGCCGGCGCGGCAACAACCTGCCGAGTACCGGCAGGAAGGTACGCCAAAAGAAGCCCCGTAATCATGTCAATGGGCAGGTCAACGAGCATGGCGGCGTCGCCGTCCACCAGGAACTCCAGCTCACCCTGTCCATTGGGTAGCTCCTCCCACACGGTCGCCTCACCCTCAAGGGCGGCACCGGTCACCGGCAGCTGATCCACCAGCTGCGCCACGTAATCCTCAACGGGAGTACCCACGTGCAGGTGGCCGTCAGCGACCTCCAGCACGTTCATGTAGCCCTCATCATCCACGGCGCACAGCACGTAGAGCTGCACCTGATGCTCACCCATCTCGTAAGCAATCAGCTCCGGGGAGGCGGCGGTCGCCTCAATGAGGGCGGCAATCAGCTCCTCATCGGTGGTGGAACGAGCCATGATGCGGCGGCGCTGAATCTTCTCCTCCAGCTCCATGGTCTGCTCGATACGCTCATTGCGCTGCTTCTCGGCGATGCGCTCCTCATCCTGGGCGCGCAGGTACTCGGGGCTATCCGATTCGCCGATCCCGGCGGGTGCGGGGGCGTCGTCCCACATGCCGGTGAGCTTATCAACGGTCCACTCTTCGCTCTCCAGGGCGGCGGCGAGGCGGTCAACCTTCGTGCGGTCGTTCCAGGCGCGCTGCTGATTGGGATCTTCCGCTTTCACCTCTTCGTGCATGCTGCGGGCCTCACGAATGAGGTTCAGGATGGTTGCGGCAACATCGTCAACGGCGGGGTCGTCGCTCTCGCTGGAGTAGACGAGGTCGCCAGCCAGGTCGGCGGAGTGCTCCCCGTACTCGAGGGCGATACGCGCCCAGACGGGGGTGTAGCCGGGAAGGATGCTCGAATCATCGTCGAAGCCGCCCGCGAACTCGCCGGCAGGGTCCTCTACAGCGTCATCAGCGAAGGCGCGCTGAGACCACGGCGCAACCTGCTCGTTCAGCTGATCATCCGCGTTCTCTCGATCCCAACTCTGCTCGTTCTGAGCCATTGATACCTTCCCTTCACACACCCATTCACATGCCCAAACCGGGCACCATACCGGTACGGGTGCGCCCCGTCACCACGTGCGCACCCGTACCACCCCTCACGGGGCTCATATTTGCTCTTACTGCAGGAACTTCTCGAAGCCCTTCGGCAGGTTCATGCTGGACAGATCCATCTCCTGGTTCTGAGCCTGCTGACCGAACGCAGCACCGGCGCGAGCCTGCTGCGCCTTAGCCGCTGCCGCCTCCTGCGCCGCACGCTTCTGCGGGTTGCCGGAGCGAGCCTTCTTCTTCTTATTGTTCTTCGCGTTCTTGCGAGCGCCACCCGCCGCAGCCGCCATACCGGGCATCTGCATACCACCGGGCATGCCGGGCATCTTGCCCGAAGCGAGCTTCTTCATCATCTTCTGAGCCTGAGCGAAACGCTCCATCAGCTGGTTCACCTCAGACACGGTCACACCCGCACCCTTAGCGATACGGGCACGGCGAGAACCGTTAATGATGCGCGGAGCCACACGCTCGTGCGGGGTCATGGAGCGAACAATCGCCTCCACGCGGTCAATCTCACGCTCGTCAAAAGCCTCAAGCTGCTGACGCATCTGAGCCGCACCGGGCATCATCATGAGCAGCTTCTTCATGGAACCGAGCTTACGAATCTGCTGCATCTGAGCCAGGAAGTCCTCAAACGTGAAGTCTTCCTGATCGATGAACTTCTTCGCCATGCGGTCGGCTTCAGCCTTATCCCACTGAGCTTCAGCCTGCTCAATCAGGGTCAGGATGTCACCCATATCCAGGATGCGGCTTGCCATACGGTCCGGGTGGAACTGCTCAAAGTCAGTGACGTTCTCACCGGTGGACGCGAACATAATCGGCTTGCCGGTCACCGAAGCCACCGACAGCGCCGCACCACCGCGGGCGTCACCATCAAGCTTAGACAGGACCACACCGGTGAAGTCCACACCCTCATTGAAGGCGTTAGCGGTGTTCACGGCGTCCTGACCGATCATCGCATCGATGACGAACAGAACTTCGTGCGGCTCAATAGCGTCACGAATGTTACGTGCCTGCTGCATGAGCTCAGCGTCAACACCCAGACGACCCGCGGTATCGACAATCACCACGTCGTGCAGCTTAGCGCGAGCCTCAGCCACACCGTCACGTGCCACCTGCACGGGATCGCCGGTGGGTACGTCAAACTCGCTGGTCACACCGGGGTGCGGCGCGTACACGGGCACGCCCGCGCGCTCACCAACGACCTTCAGCTGGGTCACCGCGTTGGGGCGCTGCAGGTCAGATGCAATCAGCATCGGGGTGTGGCCCTGGCCCTTCAGCCAGTGAGCCAGCTTGCCCGCCAGGGTGGTCTTACCGGCACCCTGCAGACCCGCCAGCATGATGATGGTCGGGCCGCTCTTCGCCATGTTGATGCGGCGGGTCGAGCCGCCAAGGATGCTCACCAGCTCCTCGTTCACGATCTTGACGATCTGCTGGGAGGGATTCAGCGCCTCGGAAACTTCCGCACCGAGAGCGCGTTCCTTCACGTGAGCGGTAAATTCGCGGACCACGGGGACGGCGACGTCAGCGTCGAGCAGGGCGCGGCGGATTTCGCGGACGGTTGCATCAATGTCTGCCTCGGAGAGGCGGCCCTTGCCGCGCAGGTTCTTAAAAGTTGCCGTCAAGCGGTCGGAGAGAGAATTGAACACGAGCCGTGATCACTTTCTTAACGTTGAGGTGGCCCCCAGCCGCGAAGGCGAACGGGGATGGTTAGTCAGTCTTTAAGGATACAGGATGCACGCTTTCTCCCCCGCCTCCACCTGTGGATAAGTGGCGCCGGTTCACCCTGAGCTCAGGATTTACGCCAACATCCCCTCCCGCATCCAGCCTCAGTCCAGCCTCAGCCTGCTCAACACATCAGATAGATTAGATTTTCTAGACAGCCTGGGTTAGAATTCTAAAGGTGTTACGCACGAATGCGTGATACGCCCGAGTGGCGGAATTGGCAGACGCGCCTGACTCAAAATCAGGTTCTTCGGAGTGTGGGTTCGAGTCCCACCTCGGGCACCAACGCAAAAGCGGCGGGAAAGTTTGAAGCTTTCCCGCCGCTTTTTGCGTATCCGCCCTACGCCCACCCGTGCATCAGAGCCCGCCCACGCATCGGATGCGGCAACAATAGAGACAGGTCGAGACGCAAGAAACCGCCGCCTAGCCGTGAGAATTCACGACCGGGCGGCGGTTTCTATGCATCGAGTGGTTTCTATACATCGGGCAGTACGTTCCGGGAACTAGCCCCGGCTACCCCTCAAAAAATCACTCAGAAAGAGTAAGCGGCTTAGCGCTTGACCTCATTCTCCTCGTAAGGACGCAGGTCCTCACGCTCACCCTCGGGAGCGAAGACGCGATGTGCCTGGACCATGTTGGTGGTACCTGCACGGCCTGCGGGAGCGCCGGCAGCAACGACGACCAGGTCGCCTGCTTCTGCCAGACCATGCTTGAGCAGGTACTCATCCACGAAGGTGAACAGTGCTTCCTGATTGGTAACCATCTCAACCTGCTCAGCCTCAACACCCCACAGCATGGACAGGAAGGAGCGAACCTTCGCACTGGTGGTGAACGCAACAATCGGGGTCTCGGGGCGCAGACGTGCCAGACGACGTGCCGAGTCACCGGTCTGGGTGAAGGTCACGATGAGCTTCGCATCCAGCTGGTCGGCGATGTTCACCGCTGCACGGGTGATCGCGCCACCGCGGGTGCGGGGCTTGCGGTCCAGCTCGGGCACGCGGTACAGACCGCCCTCTTCGGTGTCCTTGACGATTGCGGCCATTGCCTGCAGGGTCAGAATCGGGTACTTACCGACCGAGGTCTCACCGGAGAGCATCACTGCGTCTGCACCGTCGAGGATTGCGTTAGCGCAGTCAGAAACCTCTGCACGGGTGGGAACGGGGTTGTCGGTCATGGACTCGAGCACCTGGGTTGCCACGATGACGGGCTTTGCCCAGCGGCGTGCCATGTCGATAGCCTTCTTCTGAACGAGGGGAACCTCGGAGAAGGGCAGCTCAACACCGAGGTCACCACGAGCGACCATGATGCCGTCGAACTTGTCGATGATGTCCTGCAGGTTCTCAACTGCCTGGGGCTTCTCGATCTTTGCGATGACGGGCACGCGAATACCCTCTTCGTCCATGATCTTGTGGACGGGGTCAACGTCTGCACCGGTACGAACGAAGGAGAGTGCAATAATGTCTGCACCCATCTTCAGCGCGAAGCGCAGGTCGTTTGCGTCCTTCTCGGTCAGCGCGGGCAGGGAGACTGCTGCGCCGGGCAGGTTAATACCCTTGTTGTTGGAGATAGGACCACCGACGACCACGCGGGTGCGAACGCGGGTGGGGGTCACCTCAATTGCTTCGAGGCGGATCTTACCGTCGTCGAGCAGGAGCTTGTCGCCGGGCTTGACGTCGCCGGGCAGGCCCTTGTAGGTGGTGCCACAGATTTCTGCGGTACCTTCAACGTCTTCGGAGGTGATGGTGAAGTCTGCACCGGGCTCAAGGTATTCCTTGCCGTTTGCGAAGCGCTCGAGGCGAATCTTGGGGCCCTGCAGGTCGGCGAGGATAGCAACGTCCTTACCGAGCTTTGCAGACTGTTCACGGATGGTGTCGTAGCGTGCCTGGTGCTCGGCGTGGTCACCGTGGCTCATGTTCAGACGGGCGACGTTCAGGCCAGCCTTGATTGCCTCGGAGATCTTCTCGGGGGATTCGATTGCCGGACCGATGGTTGCAACGATTTTTGCGCGCCTCATGTACCTAACCTTTGTGTGTTGTTTTGCGTGGCCCCAGGGGGTTCACGCTGATTTTCCGGGGAAGACTATCGTCAAATTCCCAATTATTCCCACGCGTTCTAACAGTTAACCACGTGCCGGATGCGTGGGACTCTTTCTCAATTATAGGGGTTTTAAGCCCGCTTGGGTATGCCTCACCCCACCCTTTCCATCGAAGAATTTGTGTTTCACGTCGCATTTTGAGCAGCACCTTCCAGTCGCCAGGTACACCATGGAAAGCCTGTTTTCACGCCCGCCACTCCCGCCTCCCCCGGAAAGTAAATTAGGGTACTTTTCACCCTTAGAAACCAGCCATTCAATCATTACGCAATATTTAGTCACACTCGAGAACCTTCGGGCGTGTTTCAAAAACATAGAGACACTCAGAGTGGGCTATGAGAAGATAGATAGGGCATCCAAAAGCTAGGCGATTTCACATTTTCGCGCGCCTAGCCTATATTGGAACCCATAATTAGTATTTGAAATGCGAAATATATCTGGAAGGTTCACAGATGACTACTCGCGTGCTGATTATCTTCGGCTCCACCTACGGCTACACCGAACAGTACGCCACCTGGCTGGCAGAAGATTTGCGTGCACTCCCGAAGGCTCCCGAAGTTGAGATTGTCCCCGCCTCCAAGGTCACCCCCGAGCAGGCAGAGGCATTCGACGCCTTCGTGATTGCCGGCAGCGACTACGGTGGATTCCTCAACGGCGCACCGGCACTTCGCAAGAAGATTCTGCCGGTCATTGCACCCAAGAAGAACCGCACCGCGTTCTTCACCGTCTCCTTCACCGGTGAATACTCCAAGAAGCTGCTGGACAAGGCCGTCGCCAAGAGCTACACCCCCGAACTGACCGAAGGTCGCCCCGTCTACCACCTGCGTGGCGGCATCGACTTCGACAAGATTTCGCTGGCTCACAAGACCGCGCTGAAGGGCCCGGTGCGCGCATGGCTCATGGCAAACCCGAACCCAAACAAGGGCATTCAGCAGATGCTCGAATGCTACAAGACCGGCAAGGCTGAGTACATCGATCGCGAGACTCTCAAGCCGCTGGTTGAGGACATCGCAAAGTTCCTCTAAGTCCTTCGGGAAAAACCAACTTTCGTTGACCCCGTCTGCCTCTCTCGGATAGGCACGGCAAGAAGCCGAGAGAGCGGGCGGGGCTCACCGAGATAAACGTGCCAATAGGCACTATAGCGTGGTCGATGGCTCTTCATCTCTCCTGCATCGACCATGAAACTCCGGGTACCGGTGCGAGGCCGCGCCAATTACAGTACCCGGAACATGAGGGGTGGGTCTTTGTGTGTGCGGCCCACCCCTTTCCTTATGCCCAACTTTCCTTATGCCCAAAAGTCACCCCGGTTGCCGGCGCCTCGACGGCACAAGCTCCGGATGCGACATTCCACCCCGACAGCACCCAGCCAGTACACCGACGCAGCAGTCCACAGAGTGAAATTCGCAACGCCCCGGCGTGTCGCACACCCAAAATTTTTCGCAAAAATTTGAGCCTATAAATGCACCGACAAGCCTCAAAATAAAACAGGCTCCCCAAAGACGCAGATTTACTGTGCGCTCCGTGAAAATTATGCCGCCAGGCTGACACCCCAAAGCATTGCGCACAGCAGTGCAGGTACCGTAGGCTGATAGCTGTGTCAGCCGCTTGACATACCCGGCAACCGACACACAAATCACTCAATTACCCCACATATTCACTCGTGCCAGAAGCCCCCACACAGGGCCACATCGACACATCCACCTCTCAAACACAGGCAAAAATCTATGAAGAAACTCCAGACTGCCGCGCGCACCGCGGCAGCCCGCTCCATCATGGCGTCCGCAGGTGCACTCTCCCTGGTCGCCGCATCCCTCACCTCCGTTCCCGCCGCATTTGCCGCTCCCACCGCGAGCGCAGCGGCAGAGGTCGCCCCCAACGCATCCTACGAGGAACTCAGCTACGCTCCCGCCCCGGATGCATCCCTGGTCGAACGTTCCAACCCCGCCATGGGCGCGGGCGAGCGCGAACGCCTGGGCACCGCCAACGCACGCACCGGCGCCACCTCCCCCGCTTCTACCGCGACCCTGAGCGGTATTTCTGCAAGCGGCATTTCGGCGTCCCAGAGCTCCGCGCAGGGTCATGCGGCTGGTCAGGCGCTGGCACCCGGTCAGGCGCTGGCTCAGGGCCGCTCCGCGTGGACCCCCTCCGGCGGCACCCTCGGCATGGACGTCTCCTCGCACCAACAGAACGTGGACTGGGCGAGCGCCTACGCCGCAGGTTCCCGCTTCGCCTACGTGAAGGCGACCGAGGGCGGTTACTACACCAATCCCTACTTCGCTCAGCAGTACAACGGCTCCGCCGCATCGGGTATGGTGCGCGGTGCCTACCACTTCGCAAACCCCCGCACTTCCTCGGGTGCCGATCAGGCGCGCTACTTCGTGCAGAACGGCGGCGGCTGGAGTGCCGATGGCCAGACTCTGCCCGGCCTGTTGGACATCGAGTTCAACCCCTACTCCACCTACGGCAACACCTGTTACAACATGA
>NZ_CALJRY010000185.1 GCF_937976295.1 uncultured Rothia sp.
GCTGTGGGTGAGCTTCTGCCGATTTTCGCTATTTCGCTGTTGCTGTCTTCGCGTTCGCCGGGCATGGCGATTGTGGTGTTGCTGGCGTTTATGGTGGTTGCGGTGATTGTGGCGCTGGTTCCGCATCGTCTGTTTGCGCATGTGCCGGGTCTGCGTCAGATTATGGCTGCGGAGGCGAATACGACCGGTCAGACGGTCCTGCGTCTTGCGATGTTCCTGCTGGCGACCTTGATTATGTGCACTGCCCTTTTTGATTTGGATGCGGTGCTCGGTGCCTTTGCGGCGGGCCTGATTCTGCGTACTCTGACTCCTCCGGCGGCTCTGCATACGATGACTCGTCGCCTTGAGGTGGTTGGTTTTACCTTCATGATTCCGCTGTTCTTTGTCACCAGCGGTATGGGTATTGATGTGTCTGCTGTGGTGGCTAAGCCTTTGGGTCTGCTTGCCGTGGTAGTGGGTATTTTGCTGTGCCGTGGTGTTCCGGTTCTTTTGGCGGAGCATTTCTTTGATACCGGTTCGGGGTTGACCACTCGCGCGCAGAAGGCGCAGTTGGCGTTGTATTCGGCTGCGGGTCTGCCGATTATTGTGGCGGTGACGGAGGTTGCGACCAGTTCGGATCTTCTGGAGGAGTCCACGGCTTCGCTACTGGTTGCTGGTGGCGCGCTGACGGTTCTGCTGTTCCCGCTGTTGGCGTTGGGTATTCGTCAGGCGTTTGGTTCTGCTGAACCGTCTCAGCCGGAGCCGAGCCGTAAGGAGCAGATGAATGCGTTGAAGGCTCAGCGTAATGCGCGAGCAAAGCTAACCACGGGCATGATTCCGGTGGTTCGTTTGAAGTCGCAGTCTGATGCTGAGCCTAGTTCTGAACCGGCTTCTGAGGGTGCTTCTGCTGATTCGCGGGCGGCGTTTCCGAAGGTATCTCGTGCTGAGTCAAAGAAGCGTAAGGGCTCAGCAGGGGGTTCTGCACAGAAATAGCTGCAGCTAGGCTGTGGTTGTTTTTCTGCCTTCCATGGGCGGGTCAATAAGCCGTTTTGAGGGGGTATCCCGCTTACAGTCACCTCAACCCTATGTGGGATTGGGTTTACAAAACCACACACAATACCAGGCACTCAAAGCCCCGCAAACCAACGCGTATCCCACATATAGAACCAAAGCCCGCCGCGTCCTCTCTAGAGGCTGCGGCGGGCTTTTTGCATCCGAATGACCTGATAAACCGGGAGAAGATGAGAATCTTTCCTTAAATTCGGATTTTTTATGCAAATATTACAGAACATGACGTGTCTTAGCTTTCTTGACTGACACTTTGTCCTATAAAATTGAAAGCAGACAGGGAGTTTCCCTAAAACACACATAAACCAACATACATACACAGAGTCGCTTCCGCCCAGCGGGAGCTGGCGCACCTCCCCTCTCACACACGGGAGGTGCCCCTTTCGGGAGTATCCGCGACGATACCCCGGCGGCTCCCAACCACTGAGGAGGATCATATGGGTCAGAAAGGTAATTATTTCTAACCTCACATCTCAAGGCCTCGCACTGAATCCTAACGATTGTCTGCACACACAGTCATTTCCGAAGGAAATATCATGCACCAACTACTCCTCACCGCGAGCACTGGTGGCGTAGAGCTGGACTTCCCGGCCTGGCTCCGAATTACGCACTTCATCAATTTCATTATGATGGGCTTCCTGATTCGTTCAGGTTGGGAAGTTCTTGCCTCTCACCCCCGCCTGTACTGGAACAACCACTGCACCCCGGGTTCCGAGTGGCTCAAGTTCACCAAGGACAAGGTCCCTACCACCCCCGGTGAATTTACGGCGCGCGATGACCAGCGCACCCTGTCTCCCCTGATTTCTCTGCCCGGCAAAGCCCAGATTGGTCTGGGCCGCGCATGGCACGCGCTGGTGACCGTCATCTGGATTGCTAACGGTCTGATTTACGTCTCCCTGCTGTTCCTGACCGGTCAGTGGCGCCGTATCGTCCCGACCAGCTGGGACATCATCCCCCAGGCGTGGGAATCCATCCAGATTTACGCTGGCTTCCAGATTCCCTCGATTGAGCATTTCCAGCCGTACGACGCCCTGCAGCAGATTATGTACTTCACCGTGGTGTTCATCGTGGCACCGCTGATGATCGCAACCGGCCCGATTATGAGCCCGGCATTCTGCGGTCGCTTCCCCGGCTACGTGCGCCTCTTCCGTAACCGCCAGACCGCGCGTTCCATCCACTTCCTGGGTATGGCGTTCTACTGCGTCTTCACCGTCATTCACGTGGCGCTGGTGTTCGTGGTTCACCCCCAGTACAACATCGCCCACATGATGCTGAACAAGCCCTACAACGAGGTGGACGCAGCACAGTTCGCTCAGGCAGTCACCATGCTCATTGGCGGCATTGTCTTCGCTGTGGCTCTGTGGATTTTCGCTTCGTACTGGTCCCTGCGCGACCTGCGATTCACCCAGACCTTCATTTGGGGTCTGACCCAGCCGATTCGTAACGTCCTGCTGGACCGCATCACCTCCCGTCAGGTGCAGAAGAAGACCTTCACCGATGCGGATATCTCCCCCTTCCACTGGGTTAACACTCGCCCGCCGACAGAGCGTGAGAGCACCGAGTGGAACCGCCTGAAGGAGCACGAGTTCGTTGACTACCGCCTGGAGCTGGGCGGCCTGGTGAAGGAATCCAAGTCCCTGAGCATTGATGACCTCAAGAAGCTGGGCAAGGAAGTTAACATCACCATGCACACCTGCATGCAGGGTTGGACCGGTATCGCCAAGTGGGAGGGTGTGCGCCTGCGCGACGTCCTCGCACTGGTTGAGAAGACCGACGACGCTCGCTACGTCATGGTGACCTCCTTCGGCCACGTGGGCCACACCTACGACGGCCGTCCGACCGAACCCTACTACGAGTGCCTGGACATTTCCATGGCAATGGAAGATGAGACCATCCTGGCGTGGGGTATGAACGACAAGCCCCTGCCGGATGTGTACGGCGGCCCGCTCCGTCTGCGTGCGGACTCCATGCACGGCTACAAGATGGTCAAGTGGGTTCAGAAGATTGAGTGGATCAAGGATTACCGCGATGTTGGCGATGGCCAGGGCGGTAGCCGCGAGGACTCCGGTCTGCAGCACTTCGACGCACGCGCCTAAGCACCCGCACGGGGCGCTACGACGCTAACCGTCGATACACCACAAGATACTACTCCACAGAACGGTGGCGGGATCATGGGCCCGCCACCGTTTTTGTGTCCTCACAACTAGCGCCTGCGCTTCTGAGACTAGAAGCTACGAGGGCATAAGAAGAGGGCATCAGGAGAGGACATCAAGAAGAGGGTACAAAGAAACCGCCCGGGAGCCTTAGCTCTCGGGCGGTTTCTTTAGAGGTTTGCCGTCTGGCGCTGTGCCTTAGGCGTCGTAGATGATGACGTCCAGGGTACGGGGGCCGTGCACGCCCTCCACGCGGATCAGCTCGATATCACTGGTTGCCGACGGACCGGAAATCATGGTCACGGGGCGGGTGTAGGTGATACGCTCGATCGACTCGGGAACCAGCTCCACCACGGTGGAACGGGGCACCACGCAGATGTGGTGGTCGGGCACCAGGCTGATGGCGCGGCGACCCTCATCGGGGTTGGTGTTCAAGAAGATCGTGCCGGTCTCTGCGCAGGAGACGGTCGAACCGGTGACCACAGCGTCAACTGCGTCCAGTTCCTTCAGGCTCAGGCAGCCGGGCTTGAGGGTGCTACCGGAGTCGGTGACACGCTTGCGGTCAGCGGTGTCAGCCGGCAGCCACTCCATGTTCAGGCCCTCGGGAACCACGTAGGTGGACTTTTCACCCAGGCGCTCTGCGATGACCTCGGAGATGTTCTCCTTGTTCGCGTGGAACACGTTTGCCTTGTAGTCAATGAGGCGGTCGACGAGCATCTCAATGGTCTGCTCTTCGTTCAGCTCGCTGACGCGGCGGTAGTTACGTACGGGCTCGGGGGCGACGGGTGCGTCAGCCAGGGACGAGCGGATACGTGCGAGGATATCTTCCTTAGCAGAGGACATTAGTTGTTCTCCTTAGCTTCACGGGCTGCCTGGGCTTCCATAGCGGCCTTGGCGTTTGCTGCCGCCTCAGCGACCTTACCCTTGTTTGCCTCGATGAGGGCCTGAATGTCAACGCGCTCAGCGTTATCGCGTGCCGGAGCCTGACCCTTCTCCTTCTTCCACCAGTTGCGGAAGGATTCCTTGGGGGGCTCGGGGATGTCGCGGTAAGCGGTCCAGCCGCCGACGATACCGGGAACAGCGGTGATCTTGTGCTTGCGGCCGCTGATCAGGCGGGACATGGGCAGACCACGCTCTGCAATCGACATCATCTTGCCGGAGGTGAAGAGCTTCTTCGCGCCGAGCATCATGCCGTCCATCTGCGAGAAGGGAGCCTTCTTGTTGCCCTCGAACTCGCGGACAGCGTGCTTGGACTCGACGTCCTTAGCGCGCAGGTGCACGAGGACCTCGGGGAAGTTAATCTTCACGGGGCAAACCTCGTAGCATGCGCCACAGAGGGAGGATGCGTACGGCAGAGAGTTGTTGTGCGCAGCCTCGATACCGGAGAGCTGCGGGGACAGAATCGCACCAATGGGGCCCGGGTAGGTGGAGCCGTAGGCGTGACCGCCTGCGCGCTCGTACACGGGGCACACGTTCATGCAAGCGGAGCAGCGGATGCAACGCAGTGCCTGGCGACCCAGCTCATCAGCCAGAACGGCGGTACGGCCGTTGTCGATGAGGATGACGTGCATGTTCTGCGGGCCGTCACCGGGGGTCACACCGGTCCACATGGAGGTGTAGGGGTTCATGCGCTCACCGGTGGAGGAGCGGGGCAGCAGCTGCAGGAATGCCTCGTAGTCCTGGAAGGTGGGCAGGATCTTCTCAATACCCATGAAGGTAATGAGGGTGTCGGGCAGGGTCAGGCACATACGGCCGTTACCTTCGGACTCCACGATGGTCAGGGTACCGGTCTCGGCAATACCGAAGTTGGTACCGGAGACTGCCACGGTGGTGTTCAGGAACTTGTTGCGCAGGCGGTTACGCGATGCCTCTGCCAGTTCTGCCGGCTCATCGGTGATGTCCGGGTTAATACCCTCAATTTCGCGCAGGAAGATGTCGCGGATTTCGCGGCGGTTGCGGTGAATTGCGGGCACCAGAATGTGGGAGGGGCGGTCGTGGCCGAGCTGGACGATTTCTTCCGCGAGGTCGGTCTCGATAGCGTTGATGCCGTTTTCTTCGAGGAATTCGTTCAGGCCGGTCTCTGCGGTTGCCATGGACTTAATCTTGATGATTTCGTCCACGCCCTGCTCGCGGATCAGGTCCAGAGCGATCTGGTTTGCCTCGGTGGCGTTGCGTGCCCAGTGCACGTGGCCGCCTGCGGCGGTGAAGTTACGCTCGAACTGTTCGAGCAGCTCGGGCAGGTTCGCCAGAACGTAGTTCTTGACGGACTCACCGGTGTTGCGCAGTTCCTGCCAGTCGGGCAGTTCTGCGGTGACGCGAGCACGCTTGTTACGAATCGCGTGGGTCACGAAGCGCAGGTTGGAGCGCAGCTGCTCGTTCTTGAGTTCTTCCTTCGCGTACTTGGGGAAGGGGATTTCTTCGAAAATGTTGCCCTCGCCGTAGTGAACGACCTTGGGCATACCAAGCTGAATAGCGGTCATGAGGTCTTATCTTTCCTTAGGC
>NZ_CALJRY010000186.1 GCF_937976295.1 uncultured Rothia sp.
ATGTACTCCTGCACCACGGCACAGTTCAGCACGTGGCGAGCCCACAGGCGCGGCACCTCACGCGGACCAATCAGACCACGCTCAATACCGGTCGTCGCCAGGTGCTGCACGTAGCGCTCCGCCAGAGGCAGACGCTCACCGAACACAGTCTCCGCGGCGGCGCGCTCACTCTCGTTGAGAGCGACCATCGAAGTCTCCATACTAGGCTCCTACCTCGGGAAGAGAAATCACCACGTGACGGCGGGGCCCCTCGCCCTCAGACTCACTGTACAAGCCAGCAGCAGCCACCACATCGTGCACGACCTTACGCTCGTACGGGCTCAGCGGCTTCATGTGCTCATCACGACCGGTCGCGCGCACCTTCTCAATCGCCTCAGCTGCGATCTTCTCCAGCTGCTCACGACGCTCAGCACGGTAACCAGCGATGTCCAGAATCAGGCGGGAACGGGTGCCGTTACCAGCCAGGACGGAGAGGCGCACCAGCTCCTGCAGAGCCTCCAGAACCTCGCCGTGGCGACCAACCAGGTGGCGCAGTTCCTCATTGTCATCATCGTCATTGACGACCGACAGGTAGATGCGGTTATTGCGCACCTCAATATCAATGTCGCCGTCCATATCGACAATATCGAGGAGCTCCTCGAGGTAGTCAGCGGCAATATCGCCTTCCTCGTCGATGTCCTCAAAATCGTCTTCTTCGCCCTCAAGGGGCTCCTCTACCAGCTGCTCCTCAACGAGCTGCTCGTCCTCATATTCCATAGCTTCAGTCACAATAATCCTCGGGATGTTCGGAGGGGTGTCCTAGGGGTAAAAAGTATCTCATACACGGCGCCGGGCTCACGCCACACATGGCGAGAACCCGGCCCGAATCACGGAAGAAAACTACTTCTTTCCGTTCTGCTTATTGCGTTGCTGCTTCTGGCGCTTCTTGCTGACCGGCTGCTTACGCTGACCCGCAGCGGCACGCTCACGAGCCTCCTGCAGATCCTTCTCGTGCTGCTCGCGGGTCTTACCCACCGGAGGCAGACCCTTCGCCGCACGGCGAGCATTCAGCTCACGCTCCGCCTGAGAACCGGGGGTCGGGTTATTGCGGATAACCCACCACTGCTGGCCCAGCGACCAGAGGTTCGACACGGTCCAGTAGTACATAACACCCAGCGGGAAGTTAATACCGGAAACAGCGAAGATGATCGGGAAGATGTACATGATCATCTGCTGCTGACGGAACATCGGAGAGTTCAGAGCCGCCTCCGACATGTTCTTCACGCTCAGCTGCTTCTGGATGTAGAACTGGGTCGCACTCATCAGAACAATCATGATGACCGCCTGAACAATGGTCGCGGTAGCATCGCCAGCGCCCGGGTGCAGCATGGTCGCGAACAGCTGAGCACCAAAAATCTGCGAATCATTGAACTGGTGTACCAGCTCGGCCGGCAGCATGAGCACACTCTCATTGTTCTGCGCTGCGGTAGGAACGCCCATCAGCACCTGGTACAGACCGAAGAAGATCGGCATCTGAGCCAGAATCGGCAGGCAGGAGGCGAAGGGGTTCGTACCGTGCTTACGGTACATTTCCATCTGCTCCTGAGCCATAGCCTGGCGGGAGAGCTGGTCCTTCTTGCCCTTGTACTTCTCCTGCAGCTTCGCCATATCGCCCTGCATCGCGGTCATGCCGCGCATAGCCTTAATCTGCTTGACGAACAGCGGAATGGTCAGGGTACGCATCACCAGGGTCAGGAAGATAATGCACAGAACCCAAGTCATGCCGGATGCCGGGTCCATGCCCAGCGAGGTGAAAAGAGTGTGGAACAGCCACAGGACCACGGAGACGATCCATTTAAACGGCCAAAGAATCAAATCAAAAATATTCACGCGGGAATACTCCTTAAGGACTCGGCTAAGTCATTGTGTGGGAGGCGCCGCCTACTCAGGGCGGGCGTCACCACCGGTGTGAGGGGTGTAAAGATGGGGGTGATTGAGCAGAATAATTTTCGGTTCTGCTCCGGGAGCGAAAGTACGCTTCCCCGCCGGGACTGGGTCGATACCTCCGGTCGCCCAGGGAACGCACCGCAGAATACGGCGCACCGTCAGGGAAAGCCCGCCCATCGCACCGTGGGTGGTCAGCGCCTCCAGGGCGTAGGCTGAGCAGGTCGGGTAGTAGCGGCACACGTCCCCGTAGAGGGGGGAGACGACCTTGCGGTAGGCCTTCATGCACGCAATCAGCAGGTTCTGCGGTAGAACGTAGAGTGCTTGCAGGAAAGTTTCAGGCCTCACGAATTCGTTAGGTGCTAGCGCCAGCAGCTCGTCGGGGCCCAGAGTCTCGGCAGAAGCGCTATAGGTGCCGCTGTGATGCGCGTGGAAGCGTTCTTCGCAACGCTCCCGCTGGGGACGACTCACGGCTTCTCCTTGCTCTGAGGCAAATCGAGCTTGGCGAAAGCAGCCTCCAGTGCCGATTCGTAGTCGCGACGCAGCTGATCCCAGCTGGCGTTCGCGGAGGCGGGAAGCGCTCGCACCGCAATGGCGTAGCCTTCCGGATGCGCGGCGCAAGTGAACGCGGCAAGTTCACGCAACCGGCGCTTGACCAGGTTGCGTGTGACTGCGTTGCCCACCGCCTTCGACACAATGAAACCTACCTGGGTTGTTTTTCCAGGATTTTTCGCCGTAGATACAACGATGTTCCGACGTCCTGTACGGATGCCGGAACGGAAGGCGTGGGAGAATTCAGCGCTGGTGCGCATACGGTGCCGTTGAGGCAGCACGTGTTCCCCTTTACGTAGTGTGGGAGATTCGGCTCGTGTGGCAAGCTGATCTCCGCGTGTATTTCACGCTTAATGATAGTTCGCCCGCCGATGCGTGTGCATCGGCGGGCGAACTATATGCCGTGATTAGGCCGAGAGCTTTGCGCGGCCCTTACCGCGGCGGTTCGACAGAATCGCGCGGCCTGCACGGGTACGCATACGCAGACGGAAGCCGTGCTTCTTGGCGCGACGGCGGTTGTTCGGCTGGAAAGTACGCTTGCTCATACTTTGTCTCCTTGATTTTTGCGGTTCGTGCCCTCACGGGGTATCGGAACCGTACGCTTCTTGGTGCACGGAGGTACCGCGACTATTCGCAGTAGGCGGTGCACACACAACAGCACAACTTTAGAAGAGTGGAGGGCGTAAATCAAGTTCTTGACGCTTTTTTCCGCGTGATTCCGGGCTCGTTTGTGGTGTGGAAGCGCTGTGGAGGCGGTGGTTGCGGCTGGTACTAGGGTGTGGAGAGATCGCCAACTCATGGAGCGCAAACCTGGGGATATTCATGGCGGCACGATATCCACCGCGGTGTATACCCCTCCTTATTCTCCTGCCGTCGCCAAGTTATCCACACCCGTGGACCTCTAGGTTGTTCCGCTAAATATCAGGGAAGACGCCTCATTATGCACTTAAATCCACCGCTTATCCACTTCTGTAATTACAAGTTTTCCACCGTGTGGAAAACTCTTGTGGATAACTTTCTCTCCCTGTGTATTAAGCGGGTAGAATCTTAATGACCTCGCGGTGGTTTCCGGCATGATTTCTTTACTGCACCACCGCTTCACATCGAGTGAAAGTAAAGAATTCCATGACCGACTCCCTTCAGGCGCGCTGGGCGCATCTGCTCTCCATTCTTGCCGCCGATCCGGCGGTGACGGCACGTCAACGTGGTTTCGTGAATCTTGCGCAGCCTCAGGGACTGATGGGTTCTTCTCGCCTCATCATTGAGGTGCCGAATAAGCTCACTCGCGCGGTCTTCGAGGAGCAGATTAGTGCTTCGTTCCGTGCAGCTCTGCACGAGGCTTTTGGCCCGTCGACCACCGCGCTTTTCGATGTGAATGAGTCGATGATTCCTGTTGAACCTACAAGTCAGGACGTTTTCCACGGTGAGCGCGAGGTGCCTGTCGAGCACCAGCCCGTCCCGTCGGCTGCGGCGGCTTCTGCGCATCATGAGGCACCCGCCGGCTCGCGTGCCTTTGAGTACTACACGGAGCCGCATCCGGGCCCCGACCAGTACGAGGTACCTGCAGATGAGCAGGTCACCCGCCCCTCCCTGCATGCTCTGGAGGCGGAGCGTGCCGGATTCCCCTCCGCACAGCAGCCCGCTCCGGCGGCTCCTACTGCGGGTGTGCCGGCGCCTCGTGAATACCCGGCGGCGCCCTCTTTCGTTCCGGACGCCCCGGCGGTACCGCAGGCTCAGCAGGTGCATCCGCATGAAGACCCGGAAAACGCGCCGACTTGGGATAGCTCTGCCCGACTGAACCCGAACTACACCTTCGACACCTTCGTGATTGGCCAGTCCAACCGCTTTGCGCACGCGAGCGCTTTCGCGGTGGCAGAGCAGCCCGGCATTGTCTACAACCCGCTGTTCATCTACGGCGGTTCGGGCCTGGGTAAGACCCATCTGCTGCACGCGATCGGCCACTACACCAAGTACCTGTACCCGAATTTGCGGGTTCGCTACGTGAATTCTGAGGAGTTCACGAATGACTTCATTAACTCGATTCGTGACGATGAGGGTTCGTCGTTCAAGCAGATTTACCGCAATGTTGATGTTCTTCTGATTGACGATATCCAGTTTTTGGCGGGCAAAGAGGCGACGATGGAGGAGTTCTTCCATACGTTCAACGCCCTGTACAACCACCAGAAGCAGATTGTGATTACCTCTGACTTGCCGCCGAAGCAGCTAACCGGTTTTGCTGAGCGTATGCGTTCGCGTTTCGGTTCGGGTCTGAATGTGGATGTGCAACCTCCGGAGCTGGAGACTCGTATCGCGATTCTGCGCAAGAAGGCTCAGAACGAGATTTTGCCGGTGCGCGATGACGTCATGGAATACATTGCTTCCCATGTCACGGCCAATATTCGCGAGTTGGAGGGCGCTCTGATTCGTGCGAGCGCTGCCGCCTCGATGAAGAAGCCGCCGGAGCCCATCACCCTGGCTGAGGCTGAGACCTATCTGAAGGATTTGCTCTCTGATACCGGTGGTGCGGAGATTACGTCGGCGCTGGTTTTGGCGACGGTGGCGAAGTATTTTGATGTGTCCATTGAGGATATGCAGTCGAAGTCTCGAACCCGTACGCTCACGAATGCGCGTCAGGTGGCGATGTATCTTCTGCGTGAGCTGACCGAGATGTCTCTGCCGCGTATTGGTAACGATTTGGGTGGCCGTGACCATACGACGGTGATGCACGCGGTGCGTAAGGTGAGTGCGCAGATGGCGGAGCGTCAGACGATTTTCAATCAGGTGACTGAGCTGACGAATTTGATTCGCCAGGAGCAGCGCGCCGCCGGCTAGACGTGCTGTTGTCCCCGTCCCGTAGCTTATTTTGCGCCTTGACTAGGTGTTTTATAGGCTTCGGGGCGGGGGTTTCGCCCTGGGTTCAAGGATTTTAGCGACTCGAAACACTGGATTTTCGGGGTGTGGATAAGCTGTGCTTTAACTCATGCGTTCGTGTGGACGTTAAGTGCATGAATATTCAAAAGGTGTGGAATTGAGTAAATGCATAAATATCCATACACAATGCATCCTCAATGCTGAGTAGATTCTTCCACTTAATGTCCACAGGCTACTTCCGCGTCATTGCAGGCAAGGAAGGGGTTTTCCACCGTTTCCACAAGCGTTAACAATACTACTGTACTTAAAGAAAAA
>NZ_CALJRY010000187.1 GCF_937976295.1 uncultured Rothia sp.
TTAATCGCGTTCACCTTCACGCTCGGTGCGCCAATCTCCAGGGCGTAACGCAGAATATCCAGAGCGTTCGCCGAACGCACCTCAACATGCGGGTCCAGTGCCGCAATCTCAATGGGCGAGGTGAACACCAGCAGGCTCTGCGGGTTGCCGTTCTCATCCGGGTCAAACACAAAGGAGGTACCGGACGGGTCGGCAGGGTCAACACCCACCAGCAGTACGGACGCCGGGGACACCAGCGAGCCGAGCAGCATCTGCATATTGTCTTGCACCAGCGCCATCTTCGCGCCGTCATTACGGGGAGAAGTGACAATCCAGTGCACCTGAGCGCGCTCAATGTAGCACTCGTGATCGGTGCCGGGGTCAACCACAATCAGGTCCAGCGCCTCATTGCTGAGGAAGTCGATGAAGACCTTCATCGCCGGTTCGCGCAGAATCAGCTCGTCGCCCTCGGACTCCTGACGCACGTAGCTCTTGCCGATGTGCTCGGAGGAGGAGAACACGCACAGCGCCTGCATGCCGGTCTCGGGCATGCGAATGACCTGGTGGGTCAGCACCGAGTCGGGGCCCATTGCATCCGTCTCGGAGGGAATCAGCAGGGAGCCGGTAGCGTCGAGCAGAACGTCACCACCGAGCATCGTGCGAACCACGTTAATGAGGGTGCGCTCCTGCACGTCGTTACGGAAGGTTTCCAGAGCGGAGACCAGGTACGGGTTTGGAATCTCATGCTCGCTCGAAGACAGTGCCGCGGCGGCAGAGTGGCGGGCACGACCCTCCATACGCTCACGAGCCCACTGCGGGATACGCGACGCATCACGAGGGAACTCAGCCAGGTGCTCACGCACGTCGGTTGCGGTCAGGGTGCCCTCATTCTTCCAGCTGGCGGGCTCGTCGTCACGGTTATAGGAGGCACCCACGCTGAACTGCGGGTTGGGCCAGCCGGTTGCCGCCACCACGATGGAGGCGGTAAACCAGGTGCCGCGGTTACCGTCGTAGGCGGCGCGCTGCAGCTTGCGAACCTCAGCAATAATGGGCGAGCCGTCCTTGAGCGGGCCGACGGTGCCAATGAACTCTTCGCCGTCGCGGAATTCACGCACGCGCACGAAAATCTGACCTGCCAGAGGTTTGACGTCCAGCACCATTTCACTCCAGCCGGGGTCAACACTAACGACATCCAGCAGCCAGCTTCCAATGTTGTTCAGCGCGTCCTGGATGCGCGCGGCGCGGCTACTCGTCTCGGCGAGGCGGGGTTCAGTCATAGTTCATACATCCTTGAGTGTGAATACGGCGCGGCTGGAGGCATCCGTGTTCGGTCGTAGTGTCGGCTTACAGGGTGCCGGAAGAAGCCGTCCCTTCGATTCTAACGAACACAGGCACTCAAAGCAGATAGTTTACGCCGAAAGATATATGCTCTATCTCTCCCCGCGAGCTCTTGGACACGGCTCAATCAGGCACCTTAAAGCCCAATACGCCTAAAGCGCACACTAAAACCAGGGATACACGGCATAGTGAACGCTAAAAGGTTGATAATCTTGAATCATGACGAATTCTCTGCAGGACCTTATCGACGCATCGATCTTTATCTCCACCGAGTACCAGGCTCGACTCGCTGAGCTCGTGGGTACCTCCGAGTGGAACGTGGATTTCACCTCCCAGTCTCTGGATTTTGAGACCACTCCCCCGCTCTCGCTCAAGCCGCACCTGCTGGGCACCGAATCCGAGAACCGCGGTACTTGGATTTGGTCTTGGCAGCAGCTGGGCTA